>JAIFKQ010000009.1 GCA_020049515.1 Paludibacter sp.
AATCAAATTCTACGGTATCACCTTCACGAATTTGATCAATTAATCCAGAAATGTGTACGAAATGTTCTTTGTTTGAACCTTCTTCACTGATAAATCCAAAACCTTTAGTTTCATTGAAGAATTTTACTGTTCCTTTACTCATTGTTGATGTTTTAATAAATTATTTGAAGTGCAAAGATAGTGTATTATTACCACATATCATAGGATTCCGAAAAAAAAATTGAAAATAATCTGATTTTTTATTTTTTTGTCACCAAGACACCTTGATTTTAGCAAAATAATAGCGAAATAATCCTCAAAGTATAATTAGCAGTTTCAAGAACAATCGTTTATGAATGAGTACACTGAAAAACAAACTGAGAAATCAATTATCATCTTTAGGATTTTCGGGTGTATTTAAAATTAGTTGATAAAATGCTGCGTCCAACCATTTACCAAACTTAAATCCTACCTGATTCATTATTCCTACCAGTTTAAAACCCTCACTCTCATGAAGTTTTATGCTCACATCATTTAAAGTATCAATAACCCCAACAAGCACATGCACATTCAGAGAGACTGCATTCTTAATAATTTCTTGAAGTAATTTTTTTCCAATGCCGTAGCCTCGCATATCGGATCGCACATATACAGAATGCTCCACAGTATATTTGTAAGCAGGCCGTGCCCTAAACTGAGTAAAAGTAACGAACCCTATTAATTGATTGTCGGCACTAAAGGCACCTAAAACAGGGCTATTAGAAGCCCGCTTTTCTGCAAACCAACTTTGCATAGTCTCCATAGTACGCACTTTGTAATCGTACAAAGCCGTAGAATTTAAAATTGCATCATTAAAGATAGTAAGTATTTCGGGCAACTGATTTTCGGTACAATTTTGAATGACATATTTCATAAATACTGGAGAAAGGGTCTGTTATTATCACGAACTAATAACCGTGAAATTGGGGTGAAAAATTTACTCGACAAATAAAAAACTCCGAAAACTATATTTTAGCTCGGAGTTTTTATGCATAATTAAATCAGCACTCTTAACAATTACTTATTTTTTTTAGACTTTTTCTCGGCCAATCTTATTTCTTTAGCTTAATATAGCGAGCTTTTTTTGTTTCGAGCAAATCGGCCATTGTTATCATAATGCCTGTTTCGTAAACAGATCCAAAATCTTTATCAAATATGGATCCAAAAACATGCATGGTATCTGTTAACCCTATGTATGCGTGAAACATAGAAGGAATTGTTTCTCCTTCGTTGCGAACAGCTTTTTGAAGTGCTTTGTAGTTGGAGCTCGAATCTTTTTCCACAAAAAGGTTCTTTGCAATCTCTTTATTTTCAGCACACACTTGCACCGGTTTTTTAGGAACAATAAGTGCATCTGGATCAGGGAAATAACGAACCATGTATTCGTAAATTAAATCGCGGGCTACAACAGGATACGTGTTATAAATAGTGACTTTACCAATAAAATAGCGTGCACCTTTTACTGAATATATCAGAGCACCCAACCCATCCCATAAATTATCGAGAGCAAAAAGACTCTTTGTGCCCATTTTGGAGGTTTGATAATCGGGCTGTACGAATGCACGACCCAGCTCAATGGTATATGGAATATAATCTTTGATAAACTGATCACTAAATGTAAACAAATGTGACATCACAAACTTTGGCTGTCCATTTGTTTCATATTCTACCTCATAACCAGGAAGATACCTATAACCTCCAATAATTTCGAGTGCTACTGGATCCCAAACAATAAGTTGATTGTATGGTTTTTCCATGTAATCGTAAGAATCTATATCAATTTCTTCACCTGTACCACCGCCACCCGAACGAAATGACAATTCACGTAACCGGCCAATTTCCCGCATAACGTTAGGTGCATTGTGTGCTGTAATTACATAAATTTCATTGTGCGCTTTATTGGTAGGTCTCAGAAACAATTCCTTGGTAAGTTCTTGTTTCAAAATTTGTTTATCTACAGCTGAAATAATCGGTTTCATCATAAAATTTTGTGTGAATAAATTACCATAATTAAAACGGTTGTACAAAAGTAGCATTTTTTTGATGTATGTACCAACAGTTTAAAACTAATTATATTCAATTTCAGAAATAAAGTTTGGTTTTGATACTTACGCCCTATCAGTTTGCTCATTTTTGCAATAAGTGAGCGTAAAATAATTGAGTATTTTGAGGAATTATTTTTAATTTTTTAATTTTTTATCAATAATACAAGTTCAAATAATTCAATTTGAAATCAATAAACAAAGAATTATGTGAAAATAATTGATGAAAATCCCTTATACAAAAAACTATTTTTGGTGGTAAAAAATAAAACAAGAAAGCCGATTATAAATAATATATTTATAATCGGCTAACTACGAAGTAAAAAGTTAGACAACCAGTTGATTTAACATTGAAAAACTGTTTTATAAATCAAATCTGATAAGTATTTATGAAATTTGAATCATCAAAATCTAACTCCAATTTTAAAAACTGGCTGTGTAAAAAAGCCATAAGTGTGCGTATCTGCACCTCTCGTCTCTAACCCTGGTGCTGGAAATTTAGTATTGTAAGCGTAAAGATACGATACTGGTTTAATTTCCAAACCCAGATAGAAATTTTCGGAGATATTATAGTCAGCACCAAAAACGAGCTGGCCGCCAAATCCAATAGTTTCTATGTGACGTGTACCCACATCGGCAATAGTTGCCAAACCAGTTACCATATCAACATTTGCTGTAGGATTATACTGCGATTTCCGACCATAGGCAAATGGCACCATAACACCCACATAAGGCGAAACTTTAGATCCTGTGGCAATATAATACTCACCACCAAGACTTACATTTACATTTAGGGAATTATCCATTACCGTAGCAGAATAATTTGGTATCCAACCTGCGCTAGGCGAATTAGGATCGACAGCAGCCGAAGTGGCTGGAGTTACTCCTGTAACATTGTCGGCTGCAGGGGTATTCCTAAAAATTCCACTTCCGTTAAATTTCAACGCAAATTTGCTAGACACGAAGTAGCGAAACTCAGCGCCTATCATATTAGTGAGTTGATTATTATTAGAAATCCCACTGGCATAAGGAGCTTCACCCGAGATAGTCCAATCCGCTCCACCTGGAGAGTTGGGTATTGCTGGCTCAGCCAAATAAATACCATTTCCAAACAAGATAGCCATAGAAAATTTCTTGGAGCCATCCTCGGACTGGGCGTACAAAGTGCTAACACCCAAAAGCGTACACAATGTAAAAACTTGCAATATTTTATAATTCATTTTTTTAGTCCTCCAATTAGTTAAATTCGTTTATAGAGCTGAAGACAATTTTTTGGTTTTGCCTTCAGCTTCTATTTTATTATAAATCAAAGAACTTTAAATTGTAAATGCCTTATCTAACAAAGCTTTCCAGTAAGCGGCAAGTTTTTCTACAGCCGTAATTTCAACATTTACTGCATCTAAATCTTTATTCAACTTCAATATTTTTGCTTCAGTTGCAATTTTTGCGTTTGCAGCAGAACTTAATGTTAAAAGCGATGTATTCTCAGCAATTGATTTCTCAGTAGTAGCAATATCAGCCATTTTAGTAGTGATAGATGATTTCAGTGCATCAATATTTGATTTACTAGTATTCAAAGAAGTAATTACACTATTATTTTGAGTTACAGAAGTTGTTATAGCAGTAATTTGTTTATCAAGGGCAGTAACAACATCGTTTGCAGCATCTACATCTAGTGCATATTGGAACTGTTTAGAAGATTCAGTAGTAAAGCTTGCATTTAAATCAGCAATAGCTTTTTCTAAACTTGTTTTTTCTAGTGCATTAGCGATATTGTCATTTTTCTCATTCAAAAGATCTTTATCAGCAGATGTTACATCATTTTCGGCTGTTACAACAGCACTTTCGGCTGAATTAACAGCGGTTTTGGCTGCATTGTATGGAGTAAATGCCGTATTCAATGCTGTTGTTGCAGTATTTAAATCAGTTAAAGCAGTATTCTTTACAAGTAATGCAGCATCAGATAATAATTTAGCAGCCTGCCATTTGGTTTTATTAGCATCAGCAGTTACTTTATCCCAGTTTTCATAAGCAATAATTGTAGCAGCATTTTTGAAATTGAAATCAACTAATGAAGCATTATAAACATCGGTTGCAGTATCAAAAGTAGAAAGCTTACCATCATAATTTGCTTTTTCCTGAGTGTAAATTGCCTTAGCATTGACTAAGTTTGTCTTTTTTGCGATTAACATTGTATTAGCATCAGAAAGATCAACCTCAGCATCAGCAATTGCTTTATCTTGCGAAATAATATCTAAAGATACTAATCTAAGATCGATTTTTAAAGTAGCCATTTTTGAAATTACATCCTGCCCATCGTCATAAATCTTTGTGGCTACAGAAACAGCGTTGTTTGCTTTCGCTAAATCGAGATTCAATTTGTCTTTACTAATATTTAAATCACTATTGGTTTTAGTAAGTGAATTAATTTCTGTTTGAACAGATGCAGGATCGGCCACTACAGAATTCAAAGAAGCTAAAGCTGCCTTTTGAGCTAGCAATGTAACATTATCCTTGTCAATTAGCACTTGTTGTGCATTCTTGAAATTATCAAGAAATAAAGAGCCACCCAAAGTATTAGATGCTAACAAAAGATTTTCTACGGCCAATGAACCCTGAGTAGTCAAACGACTAGCGTTTAGTGTACTTAGGGCAGTAGCCTGAGCAGCATAATTTGCATAATACTCCTGTGCCAAGTCATCACCCGATTTTGCAACTGCTATTGCAAGTGTATTCAACGCATTTTTTAAAGCTAGGTCTTGTATTGCCAAATCAGCTTCTGCTTTTTTAAGTAGAGCTACATTGTTAGCTATTAATAAGTTATTATTTGATTCATTTAATTTTAGAATCAATGAATCATTGGATAATTTGAACTTAACAGCAGCAGTATTCATAGCAGCCAAAGCCACTTCTGTAGCCGTTTTCGCTTTCATCCATTCTACTTGTTGCGTTCTGATAGCTTCTACCTGAGGAGAAACAACATTGTCAACGCAAGATGCTGTTCCAATAGCAATTGCGATTAAAAAAACAGAGAGATTTTTTGTTGATTTCATTTTGTTTTGTTTAAAAGATTTTGTTTTTAAATTGTTTAAATTGTTTGGCAAAAGTAATACATTGTTTGTTAATTCAAAATTACTTTTTTTAATTCTTTCGAATGCTGTTGGAAAAATCAGATTCAAGTTAGACTAAAATTTTGAATTAGAATGACAATGTTTGTTTGTTTTACAACAACATTTATATGCAAAAAAACTATATATAGCTTTACATAAAAGATTTAGTAAATAAAAATAGCAAAATTGATTTTATTGAAATTAAGTTTAATAATATAATTTTAAAAAATAATATCAACAATAATATACCCAATAAAACAACTAATTTATAACTTTTTTTAATAACTAAACAGCCGATTTTTTGCGGTTATAATTAGTTTTTTGTAACATCATCAACCATCTGACCTGAATTTAATCTTAATTTATAACCAACAGTAAAGATCAAAACATTGGGATAGAAATCAAATTGTTCAATTTGATCAGATATTGCAACTATATTTCTAAATGTATTTCTAATATCACTTGTAATAAAACCCAACACATACACACCTGCACCTATAGAGCTAAATGCTTTTTCATTTGTAATCTGTTCTGAATCTGGCCTATAACTGTATGAAGGGCAGCAAAAAGGTGCAAACTAAAAAGCCCTAAATCGATAAATGTAAGACCTGCTTGCACCGGAATTTTAATGTAATTACTTGATTTCAGTTGATTGCGGACGGTTCCTGCTGCAGATTTATGGATTTTCAAATTTATGTAATGTATGTGCATAAAGATGAGTAGTTATATTTAGAAAAACCAACTTTGTCTATACACTTGATAAAGAGCAAAAAAGGTTAAACTACAACGAATTTGAAAGCGGATAAACCAACTTATTAAAATGATAATTATTAATTTGAGTTCGGGATAAACAATGATTAAAAAGCTGGATATTACGGCGCTTTGCACTTTTAGTACAGAAATTAATGTTAAGTGCTTCATATATAACGGTACTTTGCCCAAAATAAAGTTGCAGAGCACCATAATAATTGTAGAAATTACTCAAAAATAAATACCATAAGGTGCAAAGTCCCGAAATAAGGCATTATAATTATCTGACAAACAGCACATAATATTCTATATGTATTATTTTTCAGTTACTGTTTATCCCGTACTTAGGTCACTAATAAATAGGGTTTATACCAATGCAAAACAAGAGATTTACCTACTGCAAATTAGTATAGCAATCACTACTTTTGCAAATGAAAAAAGACAAAAGGGAAATTTAAAAAAAGCAGCATTAAAAATATACCCATAATAATTATGACTTATATAGTTACATTTCAAATAGATAACAAAGTTCGCAAGGAGGAATTTAAAAACAAGTTGAAGGAATTTGAATCATGCTGTCCCATACACGAAAATGCATGGGCGGTATATACTAAAAAAAGGGAATTCGACATCTTAGAAGAGATTAAAGACACCCTAAAATCTGAAGACAGGCTTTTTGTGATGAAAACCAATCAACAAGTAAGTTGGCTCAATCCTTACGGCGAAGAACATGTGGAATGGATGATGAATAATTTGTAAAACCCAACACAAAAGGTGGATTATGTTTCGAGAATAAAAAAAAGATTGATTAAAAGAGACATTGGTATAGTATTTATTTCTACTATTTCAATATTTATTTTTAGATTTCAGTTTCGTTAAGATATACCTTAAAGACTTACTGTAAAAAAAAGCTAGATTGTCTTTGTAATTTTTAATTCTTAATATAACTGTAACATGTTCAATTTTTGTTTGCGTTGTTTCATCTTAAATTTTGTTTACTTTTCTGTAAACCTATTTCAGTACTAGACACCGATACCTGTCCCGCATGCGGGAGGAAGAGGCGGAGGGATTAGAGTATATTTTTTTAATAAATTCACTACAAAACCAGAGTCATCCTCACATTTTGTCTCATCAATTACTACTTCAAATAAAAATGCAAAATCAAACATCACGAATAATGTAACATGTTTGTAATACTTTTGACAAATACTTGTAATATTTTAGCAGTTCCTTTGTAACGTTTTTGTAACATTTTAGAAATGGAAATGAAATTGAAATTTAAACAAATTGTAATTGTACTAGGACTTCTATGTTCTACTTTTGTATCAGCGCAGGAAGGTGAAAAGATAGACACTTTAAACGTTCTCGATCAAAGAGTAACTACATTAGAAGATGTGGTGGCCACAAGTAAAAAACTAAAAATAAGTGGGTATTTACAACCACAGTTTCAATCATCACAAATTGACTCATTGGGTAAGGCATCCAGTGACATGAAAGTTGGTAATACAACCAAAGCAGGAAGTGAAACCACCGACATGAACCGTTTTGGTATTCGTCGCGGTCGTATTAAAGTAGCGTATGATGACGCAGGTTATCAAGGCGTATTGCAGTTTGACTTAACTGAAAAAGGTA
>JAIFKQ010000188.1 GCA_020049515.1 Paludibacter sp.
AACATAGGTTTATCACGATCACTTACTAAAGCGGATGTATGGGAAACTCTGTTTCCCATATAGGAAAATGAGTTTCTCATAGGGAATCGTTACCTGCAAGTGTAAAAAATAAAAAACTTGAAAGCATTTGCAAACGAAAGGCAAGCCCTGCGAAGCCGTTAGAGCAGGAGAAAAGAGAAAAAATATGAAAAAAAAACAAATTGTTTGTTTGCTCATTATGTTGCTTTGTATTAGTTTTAATGAAGGACATGCACAAGAACAAAAACAACATCAAACTGCTTATGAGAAAAAGAAGTCTGAATTAGTCTTAGAGGCATGGGCTAAGTTCGGACAAGATGGTGCCAGATATGTAAGTTCTGAGTTAGATAAAACTGATGAAGAAGTATACGAAGGAGTTAAGGGCGTTGATATGGCTGCAGTGCTTTTAGGTCGATATACTAATGGAATGCAATCTTTGAAATGGTATGCCAAAGAATTAAAGAAAATTGAAAAATTGAAAACTTCCGTTGATTTGGGTCGCGATAAAGAAAAGAAAGAGAAAAAGGCAAAAGAGGAAGCACAGAAAAAGGAAAAACAAGAGCAGGAAGTATATGCAAAAACTGATATTGGCTATATTAAGAAAAACATAAAATCGGCTTTTGAACAATGGAACCAAAAAGGTGAATTTGAGAAAGATGCAGATTACACTAATCGCTTACAAAGTCAATCCAAGAAGGCATTTGAAGATATTTGTTTGGACAAGATTAAAGATAGAATAAAGAATAAAGATTCTTACCATTGGGAAAAAGAACTTTCAGCATATAATTCTGAAAGTGAGTTTTTTACGATTTCTTTTAAAATCAATGATTTGTCTTGGCAAAGTAATATAAATACTCCCATTGCTCAAGCCCAAAACTTCAAAAATGATTGGAGTGATTTGAGATTTAAAATTGACGATTATGATTGGTGCTTTGTGTATAACAATTTATGCCCTATTTTGGTAACTTTAGGAACATATAACGAGAAAAGCAAATACAAATTTCCCGTATCACTTCAAAATCAATCCGAAATTTTATATGTATATGATGAATTAGAAATAGAAAATCCTTATTTAAGTGGTTACACTTACAAATACTCCAATGCTAAAGCAATTGCTGAGCAACAGGAACGGGAAAAACAGCGATTAGATTCGTTGGAGCTTACCACATTTAACAAACGCTTGGATTCAATTTTCAATGATTATAATCGCAAATTATTGAAAAACGGCTACAATCAAAACCGAATATTATTAAAAGGGTACAATAAAATTACAAACGGTGAAGATCGAGCGAGTTCGTTCAAAGGGTCAGTTTCTTCAATGAAATCAGAATTTAACTATTTGATCGACTACACTTTTCAATATGAACGCAGTCACGAATATAATCAAAAAGGAGGCCTTGTATTTTCAACTGAACGTGAATTTGAAGCTTTTTACACTCAAGGAAAAGACATTTATCAAGCAGAAGTTGAGAAAAGACGCATTTTAAACTATCTGTCAATTTATTCTGAATTCATTGAATCAATGGATTTTCAAAAGGAAGCGAAAGAAACTATTGGCTCTGTATTAATGCTGAGCAACTATGGAACTAATTACACTCAAATCAATGAGAATAGAAAAATGATTTTCTCTAAAATAAAAGAAAGTGAAAATAAACTATTTTACTCTCAAGTTATTGATTTTGTAATTGAGACAAATAAAGGTTTGAATAAGGAATGGACGAAAAACGGACAGTATTTTGAAAGTAAAACAGTATTTTATAATGCTTTCCTTTCAGACGATTACAAAATGATTTTGAAAAATAATAAGAAAAAATAAAATGAAAAAAATATGAAAATAATAATGTTATCTGGAAAATCAAATTGTGGTAAAACAACAACGTTGAATAAAGTTTATGACTTTATCAATCCTACAGAAGAAAATATAATTAGAGCGAAAAGTAAATTAGGGAGTGACTTAAAGGATTTTGAATGTGTCATAAAATACAAAGGAAGAACTATTGTGTTTTTTACTATGGGTGATTATTCATGCTATTTACTCAAAGCATTTGAAAAATACAGTATTAAACAATGCGATTTTCTCATTTGTGCGTGTAACAACCGATTCAAAAGACCATATCAACAAATTAAAAAGTTCAATCATTTGACAATCAATAAAAAACTATCAATTAGCCAAAAACTGGCTGATATTGAAGTTGCAAATAATTTTGACATAGAAAAAATTATTGAAGAATTGAATAAACAATAACTAGAAAAACACAAGCAGGTAACACACGTCTATGGGTCAATAGCCGAATTCGTGCAATTAGAAGTTTCATCACCCGCATTAACTATTATGTTTTACGACAGTTTTGTTACCCGCTATTCGGCTACTGCCCATAGTCTCGGTCGTTGGTGGTAAGTAAAAAAAAGGAGGCAGAACAACACAACACTAAAAATCAAGAATATAATATCATGTCCCAGCGTCAAACAACTTCTAGACATAATCTCATTATCAATAAATTGCGGCGACAAAAACGCGCAACTTTTAATGAAATTTGCGAATATCTTGAATGCGAATCAGACATTCAAGGCGAAGATTTGACTATCTCGAAACGCACTTTTACACGAGATATATCCGAAATCGGTGAAATTTATGGCATTTACATTAAGTACGACTTCTCTGCTGGAAACTATTTTATCGAAGATGATCTTTCAGATACAATTGCCAATCGTCGTCTCGAAGCGTTCGACATTTTTAACGCACTTCGAATCAAAGAACGTCAGGAAAATAATCTGTTTCTCGACAACCGACAACATTCTGGAACAGAGCAGCTTTTTAGCTTGTTGAATGCTATTAACAACAGACGGCAAATCTCTTTTGAATATCAAATTTTTTATCATAAAGATAAGTTTACGAAAACAGTAAATCCATTGGCTATTAAAGAATTTAAATATCGGTGGTATCTGTTTGCACAAAGCATACACACCGGAAAAGTGAAATGTTATGGTTTAGACCGTATAAGCAATTTGGAGATTTCGCAGTTAAATTTTGAAACGCCAGCCGATTTCAATCTTAACGAGCACTTGCATTATTCCTTTGGTATTATGAGTCCCGATGCAGATAAGCCAAGTGAGGTTATTTTATCATTTGAGCCGTTGCAAGGTCAGTATATCAAATCATTACCGTTGCACCATACGCAGCAAATTCTCGCAAACAATGACACCGAACTGAGAATCTCACTATCAATCTATCTTACTCACGATTTCATTATGGAACTTCTCTCTTACGGTAGTACCCTAAAAATTATTCAACCACAACAATTAATCGATACCTTGAAGGCTACTTATGAAAATGCATTGAGAAAATATTAAAAACAAATGAGACCGTGCCGTTTTTTGGCGTAGGGTACTTGTAATTTTGCAGAAATAATTATCGTTAAACGTCAAAAAACTCAAAAAATGGAAAAATCAAATCAAATTTCTCAGGCGGAATTAGCTGCCAACAAAAATCCCCAAGAAGTATCTTTACAGTCAATTTTGACTTCTAATGAGTTTCAAAACAGTCCGTTCGATTTACCGATTGTTTTGGGAGAAACTTTTGGAAATAAGAATATTATAGCTGATTTGGCAGAATTGCCTCATATGCTTGTTGCGGGCTCATACGGACAGAGAACTTCGGAAGTATTACATGCGATTATCAATTCACTTTTGCATAAGAAACGTCCCGAAGAACTAAAATTGGTACTTATAGATACAAAAAATCAAGAATTTAGCGTTTATGCCGACTTAAAAAATCACTTTTTAGCAAGACAATCAAATGGAGAAAGCCAAATTATTTCTGAAACCAAAAAGGTAGTTGATACACTCAATTCACTTTGTCAAGAAATGGATAATCGCTATGAAATATTGAAACAAAATAATATACTTAATTTAAAAGAATACAACCTACTCGGGAAAGAACTTCTACCTTACGTAGTGATAGTTATCGATGAATTTGCTGACTTGTTAGCGATAGCTGGTAAAAAAGTTGAAATGCCTATTGCTAGCCTTGCACAGCTTGGACGAGCAGTAGGAATCCATATAGTTATTGCTACGCAGCGTCTATCGGTAAATGTGATTTCAGAAGCTATAAAAGCGAATTTTCCTGCTAAGGTTGCTATACGTGTTTCTTCAATAATTGATTCTCGCACTATTTTAGATGCGCCTGGAGCAGAACATTTGCTTGGACGAGGAGATATGCTTTTCTCGCGAGACAATGGACTTGTAAGAATTCAATTGGCTTTTATTGATACGCCTGAAATTGAAAAAATTGTAAAATCTATTAGTGAGCAAACAGCTGTTGACGACACATTTATTTTGCCAAAAATCAATGATAATCAACAGTTGACAGAGATTGAAAAATCCGATTTAGATTCACTCTTTGACGAAGCATCAGAATGGGCAAAACAAAAAAAATAAGTTTAAATAGATCATATTCAGAAAAAGTTTGCTGTGGATCACATTCGTGCAAACAGAATTTTAGAGCAACTCAAAGTTACAGGAATTGTGAAATAAACAACTAATAATTAAAACTTTAAAAAATCAGAAAAGATGGCAAATTGGAATGAAATAGGTAAAAACCTTGTTAAAGTAGGTATTTTTGAAGGTTTTCCAGATCTTCAGGAAGGAATTTTTGAGCGATTTCCGGAATTAATACCTGCTGTTGGTGAACCAAATTATTGGAATGGAGAACATAAAAAATTACTTTTAGTAGGTGAAAGTAATTATTTCGAGGATAAATATGAATCAATAAGCGATTTCAAGAAGCCCAAAGATTGGTATTTAGGAGGAAAAGATCGTTTAATTCCGAAAGAAAAAAATAACGACGTAAACAATTGGAAGGGAAGCAGAGGGCATAATAACATATTCAAGTCCATGAAAGCGGTTTTAGATGAAGCTGGTATAAAATCCAATAAAGTACTTTTACAGGAGGCCGCATATTACAATTATTTTTTAAGACCTGCCAGTGTAACAAAAGCGAATAAAGGTTTTCAAAAGAATTGTGAGTTAATTGATCGTCAGGTTTCATATTTGGCTTTACGTGGTATTATTGACGAAATTAAACCCAATATCGTGATTTTTGTAAGCATGTTTTCTCATGATACATTTATGGAATACTACAAACAAGAAGAAAACCATTATGAACTTGTAGATATTCATTATGTTAATCATTTTTCTCAGGCTTGTTGGTCTGATCCTAATGGTCAGCAAAAGTTTGAAGATCTATTGAGAGAACATTGGGTCAATAAAAATCCTAAGAATGAAATTGTGTTCAATAAATTAAAAGCAATTCATAATTTGCTCATAAATAAATTTAAAGAAGTAATATATAAGCCAAGTAATTGCATTGTTTGGGATGGTCATTATATTTCTTATTTATATTTAAAAGTAAATGACAAGACTTTTTGTTGTGAAACGAACGTAACAATCAACGATGTTAATTTCTGGACTGGTTTTTATGAAACGGATAAGTGTGAAAAAATTCCTGCATTAGATGGGAAGGAGTATAATTTTAAGCCAAACTTCAACAACGACATTGTCGTAGATAGTATTGAAAAACTAATCAATCAAATCATTGAAGAAATAAGTAAAACATCCTAATTGCCTTTATAAATACACCTAACAGGTTTTGAAAACCTGTTAGGTGTTATAAACCAAGAAATTAGAAACTTAAATTGAAATATATGCTCATTCTCCACCTTTCAGATACCCACAGCAAGCACGACGAATTACGCAATCTGCCACCTGCTGATATCATCATTCACTCGGGCGACATCTCTTTTGCAGGTTCGGAAAACGAAGTAATGGATTTTATCGAATGGTTTGGTGCATTACCCTACAAATACAAAATTTTTATAGCCGGTAATCACGATGATTGTTTGTTTGGAGCAACTTTAGATGGACTCCCACAAAACTGCTTTTATCTGTGCAATTCGAGTGTAACCATTCAAGGGGTAAAATTTTATGGCCTACCCATGTTTATGGCTGATGCGATGTCAGATGATTATGATACGAATATACAGAATATCCCAAGCGACATAACTGTTCTGATAACGCACCAACCACCTTATGGTATTTTAGATTATTCGGGAAATATCAACTATGGTGACAGCAACTTATTACAAATTGTTTTGAAATCTAAGCCCAAGTATCATCTTTTTGGGCATATTCACGGAGCTTACGGTATTGAGAAATCAGAAAATACAACTTTTGTCAATGCTGCTATTTTGAGCGAAAATTATAAACTTATGTATGAACCGATTTTGCTTAAAATATAAAAAAATCAGAAAACCGTCCAGCGTAGCGTAGTTCGGTCGTCTTTTGTTCGGCGAAGCGTCTTTAACTACTTAGATTTTCAATTCGCTATGTCAGGTGGGAAGCAAGGCGCCTGTCTTGCATTTGGAAAGCAGATGGTACATGCCGATTATTATCGGTAGCTTTCCTTCTGGCTGCGATGTAGGCAAAGAGCCATACGCCTAACCAAAAAAAACTTGTTGGAAATGATGGTGGTTTAAGTTAAGAACGGATCATAT
>JAIFKQ010000102.1 GCA_020049515.1 Paludibacter sp.
ACCTTATCAACACTTACACTACAATTGTAACAGGAGAATAAAACTCCATTTTGCAGGAACATTTTTCAAGTAAAATGTTCCTGCATTTTTTAATTTAAGCTATGAAAAAAATTATTGTTTCTATTGTTATATTCAGTTTCTTATCTTGCTTAAAAAATAGTAATACAATAGATTTGTACAACAATGTAACTTTTGGAATGCTTAGAGGAGAAGAACCGTTAGAAATTCAACCAACAATAAATGATTTTTATTCAGAGTATTTTAATTCTTCAGAGCCTCAAATCCCTCTATTTAAATACATACGACATTCTAATTACAAGATATTCATTGGCATTCCTTACAATACTTCTATCAATAAATTGAATAAAGCCCAATTAGAAAAACCATTTAAACCGGGCGTATATTTTAGAAGTGATTCAAATTATTTTTATACAAGGTATGAAAAGAATGGATATTACATTACTGAATATGCTACGAAATTTAAAGAAAAATCTCTAATATATATATCTACAATGACTACCACCAAAGAAATATCCGATTCATTATTCAATATTGAAAATATGTCTAAAAGACTTAATTAAAAAAGGAACAAAAATGGACAAAGAATATTTCAAGATTACGCTAGTACGCTCCACTCTAAAGTATGGCATTGTAGTGGCTATACTGCTCTTCTCTAGCTGCTTGGCGCCAAAAAAAGGCTCATCCAATTCAGCACCTAAATTATTTGAGACTTTCTACGTGGGCGATGAAGGAACTCAATACTTTATCAAACCGTTAATTTTTAAAGACCTATCCAAAAATAGACTAACGCTAGATATAACTTTTAGATACAAAGATAAAATTAAAGATACGGCCATCGTAAACATTTCATTGTTAAATTCCGAAAAGATTAAAAGTATAGACAGTTTGAAAATTTCGAATGACTCAGTTTCTTTGGTATTTAAAGATTTCAAATTCCTTTTTGCAGAAAGACTAAAAAATGATTTTAATTCCAGATTTTCTTCAAATGGGCAATTAGAGGGCATCTTTAAATTATTTAATCAAAACAATTGGCTTCTAACCGTTTACACGCAAAATTCAGTTAGCACATACAACCCACACAAAGATACTAAAAAGAAAATAACCAAATTACAATATAGCGTTTTCAGCACCTTCTAAACACCTGCCGGCAACGCAATTTCTATCTTAAAATAAAGCAGTTATCCGTTTCCAGATAACTGCTTTTCCTTTGATTTTGATTTTGTAAAACAGATATTTTAATCTTCTTCCTTCTTCGAGGCTTCGTATTCTTTCAATAATTTATCCTGAATATCCATAGGCACTAATTCATAACTGGCAAACTTCATGCTGAAGGATGCCCTACCGCCTGTAAGTGAACTAAGTGTGGTAGAATAAGTTCCAAGTTCTTTCAATGGTATTTTAGCGGAAAGTTTTTCATATCCTTTTTCACTTTCCATGCCCATAATAATAGCCCTGCGACCTTGCAAGTCGCTCATTACATCGCCCAAACGGTCAGAAGGTGCTTGAACAACCACATCATAAACAGGTTCTAGCAACTTTGGTCCAGCTTCTTTAAATGCTTGAGAAAATGCATGACGACCGGCCAAACGGAATGAAATTTCATTTGAGTCAACTGGGTGCATCTTGCCTTCATACACAATTACGCGCACGTCACGTGCATAAGAGCCTGTCAATGGACCTTGTTCCATACGTTCCATAATTCCCTTCAGAATAGCAGGTAAAAAACGTGCATCGATAGAGCCACCGACTATACTATTGATGAAAACTAGTTTCCCACCCCAATCTAAGTCGATAACTTGCGTGTCGCGATTACTAATTTTGAACTCCTGACCATTAAATCGGAACATTTCTGGAACTGGCATTCCATCAAAATAAGGTTCAATAATAAGATGAACTTCACCAAATTGCCCTGAACCACCCGATTGTTTTTTGTGACGATAATCAGCACGTGCGTTTTTGGTAATAGTTTCGCGATACGGAATTTTTGGCTCCTTAAATTCAATCGGAATTTTGTCGTTGTGCTCTACCCTCCATTTTAATGTACGAAGGTGAAATTCACCTTGCCCGTATAAAATGGTTTGCTTCAACTCCTTCGATAGTTCTATAACCCATGTTGGATCTTCTTCGTGCATGCGGGTAAGCACTTCATTAAGTTTCTCCTCATCGGATTCAGAGACTGCTTTAATGGCGCGTCTGAACTTTGGTTCTGGATATTTTATCTCCTTGAAATCAAATTCGCAACCTTTCACATTGAGTGTATTCCCAGTTCGAGTATCTTTCAACTTAACGGTAGCGCCAATATCCCCGGCTACTACTTCTTCCACTTTTGTTCGTATTTGACCTGCAACTGCAAATATCTGACTGATACGCTCTTTAGAACTTCTATCAACATTTATCAAGTCATCGCCTTCTTTGAGTTTGCCACTCATTACTTTAAAATAGGAAACCTCACCTATATGTGGCTCTACGCTTGTTTTAAACACATAAATACTAGTTGGACCATTCACATCGGCTGCAACTTCAATGCCGTCCATTGTTTTGGGCTTATCGCTGGCATTTACGCTTGGAACAACATTTCCAACAAATTCCATCAATCGCCTAACACACATGTCTTTCCCAGCACAAACACAAAAAACCGGAAACACATCACGGTGAATCATCCCTTTTTTTATACCTAAACGCAATTCATCCTCTGTGAGTGAACCTTGATCAAAGAATTTCTCCATCAATTCCTCGTCATGTTCAGCAGCTGCCTCCACCAATATATTGTGAAGTTCTTGCGCTTTTTCAATTTCTGAGTTTGGAATTTCTAATACATCTGGAACTCCGCCTTCAGGTTTCCAATGATACATTTTCATTTTCAATACATCCACAATCGCATTGAATTGTGGTCCTGTAGTAATAGGGTATTGAATTTGAACTACTTTACTCCCAAAATTTTCTTTCAGTTGCAACAAAGTCCGTTCAAAATCGGCTTTTTCCTGGTCGAGATGATTGGTTACGAAAATGACTGGTTTATTGAATTTTTCGGTATAGCGGAAGTGATTATTGGTTCCAACTTCTACGCCATATTGGGTATTAAGGAGAATAAGCGCGGTATCGGTTACATTGAGAGAGGTTACAACGCCACCGATAAAATCGTCGGAACCTGGACAGTCGATAAAATTCAGTTTTCTGTTGAGCCATTCCGTCTGAATAATGGTAGAAAAAACGGAATAGCCATACTCTTTTTCAACGGGGAAATAATCCGAAACAGTGTTTTGTCCACCTACAGTGCCTCTACGTTTTGTAACACCACTCTCGTAAAGCATTGCTTCTACAAGAGTGGTTTTCCCAGAGCCAGAACTTCCCAATAAAGAGATGTTCTTGATTTCAGTTGATTGATATACTTTCATATTGTATTAAATTTGAAATGATTAATACTAAAAAATTACGTGTTTTTTATTATGAAAAATCGTATGGCAATGTATGAAAACTTTACAAATAATTAATGAAAATTACTATGTTATTAAACAGTGTTTTTGAGCATGAAAAGTTGGGAATGAAAATCCTAACCCCTCAAAAAGAGCTAAGTTTGTGATATTTGAATTCTGCGAAAGAAACATTAGCATGTTTTTACTCAATCGTTTTTGAGTTTAGAAACAAAGCTTTAGTGTCTTTCCAAAATAACCTAGATGATAATAGAAAGTAGGCAGTGACAAAAATACAGAATGTAAGGATAACACCAAATACAAAAAAGCTATTTTCGTTTGAAAAATAAGTAGTTATTGAAAATAAAAGTGTGCCTAGTAGTACAAAAATAAAAGTGACCAGATTCAGATATCCAATCATATAGCCTAGTTTACGTCCAAGATTTGCATTTTGCAACATTGACAAACAAGGAATTTGAAAAATCCCACCCATAAATGCGACAAAAAACACACAGCCGATAAATAGAAAAAGATTTAGAGGAATCAATGTTATTACTAAAAACAGAACTGCCATACCAATTATTCCCACTAGAATGAGACCTCTTTGTACCCCATTGCTAGATATTTTTCCTGCCACCCAACATCCCAATGCAATACCAATAGCAGCAAATGCCATAACAATTCCAGTAGTAGTGTTCGAGGCTTGATAGACTTGTTTACAGTGAATTACTAAGTTCATTTGCAGCATTCCGCCTATAAGCCAAAAAGACGATGCGCCAAATACCGCACTGTTTACCAATTCGTGTTTTTTTGCAAATTGGTATGAATGTACGAGAAATCGAATCGGATTTAGGTGGCTTACCTCAGATTTTATTTCAGGCGATTCATCGGCATTAATTAAACGTGTAACAAAATACCCAAGCACTGCCAATCCAATAAAGATAGAAAATATCCAATATCCAGCATAATTATCTGCCACAATAGAAGCCGTAACCGTACCAAGTAAAATGCCCAGAAATGCCATCATTTCAAACACACCACTGCCATACGAAACACCTTCTTCACCTCCAATATCTTTTATCAAACTGTATTTAGCGGGAGAATACAAACAACTTAAAATGCCCATGAGTAAAACTGTAAATATCGCAATAAGAACCCATTGATAGTAAAATGCAATGCAAGCGATAAGTAAAACTGGTATTTCTAGTAATTTTAGAAGTACAAAAATTTTTTTTTTGGAGTATATTATTGCTAATCGTCCAGCTAATGGCGAAACGAAAAGGTATGGTAAGACCAAAGATGCAGAAACCAATGATATGAGTTGCGATTGCGACAACCACTGGGGCAATGACCATCCAACGGCTATAAAGATAATACAATTTTTGAGGAAGTTATCATTATACACTCCTAAAAAATTACTTAAGAAAAGTGGAGTCCATTTATTTCGGAATAGTGGCATAACTTACATGAATTAACAATGTTGTTGAATTGGCATTTTTTTGTTATTAGTGGCTACTATTTTAAGTATATTGCCAGCAAAAATAGAGTCAGATTGGTATTTACGAAAAACGGAACAAACCTAGGTCTGTTCCGTTTAATTAAGTATATATGCTTGATTTTTACTCTGCAGCAGGAGTTGTTGGCTCCTTGGCGGCTTCTGTAGGTGCAGCAACATCTTCCTTCTTAGCAGCAGAACGACGAGTTCTAACCGCTTTTTTGGCTGCTTTCTCTTTAAGCATGTTTTCGTTGTAGTCAACCAATTCGATAATACACATTTCGGCATTATCACCCAAACGGAAACCAGTACGCAAAATACGAGTATAACCACCTGGACGGTTTGCAATTTTTGCAGCTACATCGCTGAACAATTCAGTAATGATTTCTTTCTTTTGTAAAAGGCTAAATACAGTACGACGCGAATGCGTAGTGTCATTTTTAGCTTTTGTCAACAAAGGTTCTACATATACTTGTAATGCTTTTGCTTTTGCCAAAGTAGTTGCAATTCTCTTATGTTGAATAAGAGAAGAAGCCATATTGGCCAACATCGCCTTTCTGTGAGCCGTTTGACGACCTAAGTGGTTGAATTTTTTATTATGTCTCATCTCTTTATTCTTTTTCTAATTTATATTTAGCTATATCCATCCCAAATGAAAGATTTAAGCTTACTAATTTTTCTTCTAATTCAGTGAGCGATTTTTTTCCGAAATTGCGAAACTTAAGTAAGTCATGACGGTGAAATCCAGCCAATTGACCTAAGGTATCTACATCTGCTGCTTTCAAACAATTTAGGGCCCGAACAGAAAGTTCAAGGTCAGTCAATTTTGTTTTTAGCAATTGGCGCATGTGTAGTATTTCTTCATCAAATTCATCGCCCGTTTCACCTTCAGTAACTTCCAAAGAAATTTTTTCGTCAGAAAACAACATGAAGTGGTGAATCAAAATTTTTGCAGATTCTTTTAAGGCATCTTTCGGATGGATAGAACCATCAGTACTTATTTCCAACACAAGCTTCTCGTAATCAGTCACTTGTTCTACACGATAGTTTTCAATCGTATATTTCACATTACGAATAGGAGTAAATACTGCATCGATTGGAATAACACCGATCTCGCCATTCAATGGTTTATTTTCTTCAGAAGGAACATATCCTCTACCTTTATTGACAGTAATGTCAATTTGAAAACTTGCAGTAGGGTCAAGTTGACAAATAACTAATTTAGGATTAAGAACTTCAAAGCCCGAAAAATACTTTCCAATATCTCCAGCTTTAAAAGTAGATGTTCCCGAAACATTAATTGTTACTTTTTCGTTTTCAATGTCCTCAACAATTTGTTTGAAACGAACTTGCTTCAGATTTAAGATGATGTTAGTAACATCATCAATTACTCCCGGAATAGTTGAATACTCATGATCAATTCCTTCTATTTTGATGGAAGTAATAGCGAACCCTTCCAGCGAAGACAAGAGGATACGGCGCAAAGCATTACCTACAGTAATACCATAACCGGGTTCTAACGGACGAAATTCAAATTTACCTTGAAATGCGTCAGCTTCCAACATGATTACCTTTTCGGGTTTTTGAAATGCTAATATAGCCATGGATTCAATTATTATTTAGAGTATAA
>JAIFKQ010000020.1 GCA_020049515.1 Paludibacter sp.
GATGGACTAAACTTTTTGGGTGTTGACTTCACGGTTCATCATGAATTAGGCAAGAATAATAAAGGTGGACTCACAATCAAAGAACAAAGACAGCAACACACAAAAGTTCGGGAAAAAGACAGTTGTACAGAGCAACGAAAAAAGGAGCTGGATGAAAGTAAAATTGATGCTGCCATAAAAATGCTCAAAAGGGCTGATAAATTGGGGTTACTTGTTGATTATGTGCTTACTGACAGTTGGTTTACTTGCATAGAATTAATAAAAGTAGTGAGAACTATGCTCAAAGGAACTGTCCATTTCTTGGGTATGGTTGTAATGAATAGACATAAGTTTGAGTACAACGGTAAGTTATATACCACCTCAGGATTGATAGCTTTACTTGAAAGAAAATCATCTCATTACTCGCGTAAATTCAAATGTAGGTACATAGATGTATTAGTTCATTATCAAGGTGTTGAATTTCGTTTATTTCTAATTAAATACGGTACTAAAGGAAAATTCAGGGCGGTTCTCACCACTAATGTGAAGCTTAATTTTATTGAGATGATGGATATTTATAAGATTCGTTGGTGCATTGAAGTATTTTTCAAGGAATGTAAACAGTATTTGAAGTTAGGAAAATATCAGAGTACAAATTTTGATGGACAAATCGCATCGTTAACAATAACAATGATAACGCATACAGTCCTAACTTTAGAAAAACGATTTAGTGCCTATCAAACAATGGGCGAGCTATTTAGGGAAACGCAAAAACTCCTTTTAGAATTGACCTTGTGGGAAAGGTTGAATATCGTTATTATTGAATTGATTAATTTTCTAATAGATTTATGTGAAATAGATATTGACGAATTGATGGAAAGAATTATTAACAACGAACAATACGAAAAACAATACAATGTAATGCTGATGGCACTGATATCAATCAAACAACAAAACACCTACAAACAGGCTGTTTAGTAATTTTAAGTCTTTGAGCTAAAGTATTTATAAATAAGGGGAAAACAAAAATATGCAGGAGTTTACCACCTTTAAATTGAGTTTAAACTCCTGCGAAACTTCAGAAAATAATTTAAATTCTTTGCGGCTTAGCAACTTTGAGCCTTTGCGTTGAAAAAAATATTTTTATAATGGTACATTATATTGTGCTTATTACTTAGTATCTTTTTTATTGATTTGAATAACGGTTTATTAAAAAAGAATATGGTAAGAGATCTCGTTTTAATAATTTAATCAACTGATAATTAAACACCAAAAAACCGAAATCAGGGTGCTAAAGATTAGGTTTCGGAATTTATAAATAATAAAAAACCATTTTATTGCTTATAATTCTTTATTGAGAGAAATTTATCAATTGCGACATTTTATTTTTTCATATCTTTGCGTATTAAATTATATCGAACATGAAAACTGCGCTAAAATTTTTGCTCCAATTATTTATAATAATTTCATCTATATCAAGTATATATGGCGTTCCTGCCACTCCAAACCCAATCACAATAACTCAACCTGATGGTACCCAGTTAACTGTTCGTATGCACGGCGACGAATTTTTTAACTACAAATCCACGTTGGATGGTTATACTTTGGTTCCTAACGCTAAAGGGATATTGGATTATGCAACATTTGACATCAATGGAAAATTAATCAGCTCAAAAGTAAAAGCATATAATGTTGAAAAGCGGTCGGTTAGTGAAAAGAAATTTGTAAAAGCTTTAACACCCAACCTTAATTTTAGAGTTCAAAATCAATTAAAACGTGCCAAAAGAGCTGCCGTTACTGAATCGGTAATTCAGAAATCTTATCCAAAAATTGGTTCAGCAAAATCACTTGTTATTCTAGTTAATTTTAAAGATAAGAGTTTTGTCACACCCTCACCTCAAACTGCATTTACAAATCTATTGAATGAAGCTGGTTACCCTACAAATGGGGGTACTGGCTCTGCCCGCGACTATTTTATGGCATGTTCATACGGTAAATTCTCACCCACTTTTGATGTTGTTGGACCGGTTACCTTGCCTCAATCGTTTGATTATTATGGAAAAAATGATGCTTCAGAGCAAGATACAAATCCGCAACAAATGATAATTGATGCTTGCACGGCTGCCAACACTGCTGGTTTGGACTTTACGCAATATGATACTGATAACGATGGCATTTTGGATAATGTATTTGTATATTTTGCTGGATATAACGAAGCAGAGGGAGCTGCTGAAAATACTGTTTGGCCGCATAGATGGTCGGTATATTCTGGCAACAAATTTGATGGAAAGAAAATTGAAGATTATGCTTGTACATCGGAGTTAAAGGGAAACTCTGGCAGTAATATGTGCGGTATTGGTACTTTTTGCCATGAATTTGGTCATGTATTGGGGTTGGTAGATTATTATCACACTACAGATAATAATAAAAACACCTTAGAATCATGGCATATAATGGATGGAGGAGCATATAATAATGGGGGTAGAACTCCACCAACTTATTCGGCTTATGACAGGTTTTTCTTAGGATATTTAACACCAGAACAAGTTAGTATTGCTTCTGATCTGACTCTAAAACCTCTTTCCCAAGGGATAATTCCACCTGAAAACACGAATAATCAATCATTTCTTTTTTCTGCCACTACCCATAACTTAAATGGAGCAAATCCAACTCCAAAAGAATTTTTTATGGTGGAGTATCGAAAAAAAATTGGCTGGGATGCATTTCTACCCGCCGAAGGAATGTTAATTTGGCACATTGATTATGATCAAATGGCTTGGAATAGTAATTCACCAAATGATTATGTTGGCTCTACTCAAACGGCGAGTAGCCACATGCGCTTCTATTTACAACCACTAATTGGCTCCACAGCCTCTACTGGAACTGCTTTTACATCGGGCAGCTTCAGTCCTACTACATGGACTGGAAATAATATTAACCGTGAAATAACAAACATTTTTAAAACCGCTGACAGCATTAACTTTAAATTAATGGGTGGTGGAATTTTACCTGTACTTTTCGCACCAATTTCAGTACCACAATTTTCAACTGTTCAAGGCACACCTACTAAATACGATAGCATATTAATTAGTGGTAAACGATTGGTTTCAAACGTAGAGTTATCATTTAGCAAAAATCTTCATTTTCAAATTAAAAAAGGCAATGCACCAGAAACGGCCTGGGCTAAAACATTAACGTTAAGCCCTTCTATTGATTCTATTATTAATCCTACTAAAATTTTAGTGCGCTACAATCCTACTGAGCCATCATTCAGTCAAATACACACCGATGATTTAATCGTTAAATCCACTGATGCAGAAACTGCCAAAGTAATCGTTTCTGGCATTTCGAGTCGTCCGATATTAGTTGTACCGCCAATTGCCATTGAACCCGATGAAATAACAATTAGTAGTTTCATTTCTCAATGGGAGCCAACAATTGATGCAACTGGATATTATTTAACGGCTTATAATATCTCGGAAGGAGAATCGGAATTATTCGAAGGATTTGAAAATGGCTTGACTGCACCACAAGATTGGACGATTAATGCACAGAATCTAACCACATCGACAACATACAGTGGAAAATCGGTACCTGCAATTCAATTTAAATATACAGGTGATTCCATACTTACTGAGAAGTATTTGCTACCAATAAAAAATATTTCATTCTTTATAAGAAGCATGGCTGCTACTGGTGGTAGTGTATTGGTAGAGATGTGGAATGGAAAAAAATGGTATGTTTTAGAAAATATTGCTGTAGTTACAACCTTAAATACCACAAAAAATTACCCATTAGATCCTGCAGAAAATTACATGAGAATGAGACTTAAATACACCAAAGGAAATGGTGATGTAGCCATAGATGACATAAAATCTACTTTTTCTCAAAAATTAGAATACAATGTCCGTGAAAAATGGGTTAAAAATACAGCTGACACATTAATCAATTTGATTTCTAATCGTGACTATTATTATAAAATTAGAGCGAGCGATAAGGCATTAAATGAAGATAAAACAATCAAATATGAGAATATTACTGATTTTTCAAATATAATTCAATTACGAACTTTAGAAAACAAGTCGAATACTGATAAGCTTATTGCCCAGATAGATACACTTATTGCCCAAGTGGACAATACAACTGGAAGTATAAAAATCACTTTACCTTCAACGGAAGTAGTTGTTAATATTTTCAATATATTGGGTCAACAAATCAGAAGCGTAGTACCTAGGTATAATATTGTCTATATAAGCAATCTACCACGCCACCAAACTTATATTTTACAAGCTGGAAGTTTGAGAACGAAGATTGTATTATAAAACCTAGGATTTGAATTAAAAAAAGTCGTGCAAAAAGAGGATTTTCCTTCAATGCACGACTTTTTTTCGTTCGGGGTCAAGCGATTTCCATATTGCAGATTAAAATTGCAAATTGCAAGACTCACTTCAAATTCTTCATCCCGATAGCTATCGGGACTTCAAATCCCCACCCGATAAGCGCATCCGCTTTTCCATTCGCTACAGCCATAAGCAGCATTTCCCTTAAGCAAAGTACCCTTTCCACAAAGGGGACAAACGGTTCCAATCAAAGAATCACCTTCAAGTAAAGGTTTCACTTGAAGTGAAGCTTTAACTAAGTTAGCATCTCCTACCCTCCTATTATCACTTTTCACATTAAACACAATACTAGTGACCATAGCTTTTAGTTCTTCCAAAAAATCTTTGGCTGCATACTCGCCTCTTTCTACCTGACGAAGTTTTTTCTCCCACAAACCTGTTAATTCTGCCGATTTCAATAGGTCTTCTTGAATCACCTGAATTAACTCCACACCGGTATTGGTAGCAATCAAATTCTTTTTTTCTTTGCGAATATATTCGCGCTTAAAGAGGGTTTCGATGATTGCAGCACGTGTTGAAGGACGCCCAATGCCATTTTCTTTTAGCGCATCTCTCAGCTCATCGTTATCTACCAGTTTACCAGCCGTTTCCATAGCCCTTAGCAAGGTAGCTTCGGTATGCG
The DNA here is from genome assembly GCA_020049515.1 of Paludibacter sp. Classification (GTDB taxonomy): domain Bacteria; phylum Bacteroidota; class Bacteroidia; order Bacteroidales; family Paludibacteraceae; genus Paludibacter. The sequence continues at coordinate 5,002 of JAIFKQ010000020.1, forward strand.
GTTTGGGTGGCGAAGTCCATTTTTCGGCCAAAGTAGGTTCGTGAGGTCCAGTTTCGCCTTTTTCGAACAATGGCAGCGTCTTTTCCTCCTCTTCCTCGCCTTCTTTATCCTCAGCAGTTGCTTTTGCAAACACTACACGCCAGCCTGGTTCCAAAATTTGCTTGCCATTTACCTTAAATTCTATTTTTTCTACTTCTCCCAAAACGGTTGTTGTAGAAATTTTACATTCGGGATAAAAATTGGCGATAAATCGGCGGGCAACCAAGTCAAAAACAGCTCTTTCGGTGTCAGTTAGCGCAGTTGGATGAATTCCAGTTGGGATAATGGCATGGTGATCGGTCACTTTTGAATTGTCAAAAACTTTTTTTGTTTTTGGAAGTTTTATTCCCATCAAAGGTTTTGTAAGTAGCTCATAATCTTTTATACCTTTCAGAATATCAGGCACTTTTGGATAAATATCGTCAGTCAGATAGGTGGTATCCACACGGGGATAGGTGGTCACTTTCTTTTCGTACAAGCTTTGAATTGTTTTTAAGGTATCGTCGGCCGAGTAGCCAAACTTTTTGTTGCACTCTACCTGCAATGAAGTTAAATCGAACAATCGAGGCGCCGATTCATTGCCCTTTTTGGTAATAATATCAGTTACCGCAAAATCGGCAGTACGAACAGTAGCAAGAAAAGCTGTACCTTCTTCCACGCTCGAAAATCGACCTTTTGAAGCCGAAAAAATCGTTTCGCGGTAAACAGTTTTAAGTTCCCAATAAGCTTCTGGCTTGAAGTTTTCAATTTCCAGCTGGCGGTTTACAATCAATGCCAAGGTGGGAGTTTGCACCCGACCAATGGAAAGCACCTGCCTATTTTTACCATATTTGAGCGTATAAAGCCGCGTGGCATTCATTCCCAATAGCCAATCGCCAATGGCACGCGAAAGTCCTGCTTCATAAAGTGTTTGGTATTTACTTTGGTCTTTGAGTTTTGTAAAACCCTCGCGAATAGCCTCTTCCGTCAAGGAAGAAATCCACAATCGCTTCACGGGGCATTTACACATTGCTTTTTGCATAACCCAGCGCTGAATCAATTCACCCTCTTGGCCCGCATCACCGCAATTAATTACCTCGTCGGCCTTAGCCATTAAACTTTCAACAATTTTAAATTGCTTTTGAATGCCGCTATTGTCCATCACCTTGATGCCAAACCGTTGCGGAATCATGGGCAAATGACTCAAAGCCCACGGCTTCCAATCGGGCGTGTATTCATGCGGCTCCAGCAACCCACACAAATGACCAAAAGTCCAAGTTACCTGATACCCATTTCCCTCAATATACCCATCCATGCGGTTTTTTGCACCCAATACTTCGGCAATATCTCGCGCCACACTGGGCTTTTCAGCTATACAAACAATCATCTATATCAGTTATCAGTAAATATTTATGGGCAATAATTAGCAATTAATGGCAATTTGAGCACATCGTTTTCATTGCAAAAGTACAGAAATTCTTGCAAAAAGCAACGGTAACA
>JAIFKQ010000080.1 GCA_020049515.1 Paludibacter sp.
ATACTTTCCCACATTTCGGTTTGACGAACGCAATAACGGTCGTAAGTATCACCATTCTGGCCAATTGGCACAATAAAATCAAAATCGGAGTACGATGAATAAGGTTCCTGAACACGCACATCATAATCGATGCCGGCAGCACGTAAGCATGGACCTGAAAAACCATAATTCAAAGCTCGTTCTGCAGAAATGGCACCCACATTAATGGTTCTGTCCATGAAAATGCGATTGCGCATGAGTAAGTTCTCAAATTCATGTAGCACTTTTGGCAATCCTTTTACTACATCTCTGATTTTTTGAATGGCTATTGGTGAAAAATCCCTGTCGAAACCGCCCACACAACCTAAATTTGTTGTCAGTCGCGCTCCACAAAGTTCTTCGTATATTTCGTAAATTTTCTCGCGTTCCTGAAAAAGATAAACAAATCCTGTCAAAGCCCCACTATCTACGCCAATAACGCTATTACAAACCAAATGGTCGGCAATTCGCGCCAATTCCATTACGATAATACGCATGTAATCAACACGTTTATTGGTTTCAACGCCTAATAATTTTTCAACAGCCAAATGCCACCCAATATTATTTAGCGGCGAAGAGCAATAATTCAATCTATCAGTTAAAGTCGTGATTTGGTAATAAGGGCGACGTTCTGCAATTTTCTCGAACGCACGATGAATATAACCAATCGTTTGCTCTGTGGCTACAATGGTTTCGCCGTTCATAGTGAGCACATTCTGAAAAATACCGTGCGTAGCAGGATGCGTAGGGCCAAGGTTCAGTGTACTGTAAACCTTTTCATCCTCTTTGGTTAAATCTAAATGGTGTTCCGAATATGTGGTTTTCATTTGTTTTCAATTATAATTATCTACCAAAAAATCGGTCGTCTTTATCAGTTCTAGTAGCATCTTCAAGCGGATATTCTTTCCGCATTGGATGGTAATCCATATATTCCACATTCAAAATGCGTATTAAATTAGGGTGACCAACAAAGTCAACACCATAAAAATCAAACGTTTCGCGCTCCATCCAATTGGCTCCCGAAAAAACGGAAACAATACTTTCTATTTGTGGATTTGCTTTGGTTACAAAAGTTTTCAGGCGCAAACGTTTATTATCCACCAAATTATGAAGATGGTAAATAACTCCCAATTCTTTTTCTTGCTCGGGATAATGAATGCCGCACAAATCGGTGAGGAAAATAAATTGCTGTTGTTCTTTCAGAAAAGAAATAATTTCTTTTACTGATGTGGAAATAATAACAAGGGTAGGTATGTCAGCTATTTCGTCAATTGAAAGAATGCTTTTTTCGAATTTATTTTTAAGTTCCTGAAGTAATATACTGTATTCCATTTGCTTATCTATCAATTTTTATGCCGTAACTTTCCAGCATCTCTTTATATTCTGGGCTGTAACGTCGGCGAAGTGGCTCATTGCCAACCAATTCCTGAATTTTCAAGAAACCGTCAATGATTTGTTCTGGGCGCGGCGGACAACCAGGCACGTAAACATCTACTGGAACTACCTTGTCAATGCCCTGCAACACGCTGTAAGTATCAAAAACGCCACCACTCGAAGCGCAAGCACCCACAGCAATTACCCAACGGGGTTCGGCCATTTGCTCGTAAATTTGCTGCACAACAGGCGCCATCTTTTTGGCAATAGTGCCCATAACCATAAGCAAATCAGCTTGACGTGGCGAAAAACTCAAACGTTCCGCACCAAATCGCCCTAAATCGTAATGCGCTCCCATAGTTGCCATAAACTCAATACCGCAGCATGAAGTGGCAAACGGTAATGGCCACAATGAATTTTTGCGGGCAAGACCTACTGCTTTATCTAATGTAGTGGCAAAGAAACCAGGGGCACTGTAGCCTTCTGGTGCTTCTACTACTGTATATTTATCTTTTTCTGTCATAATATAACCCTTATAAACCGACCCCTAGCCCCTCCCGCAAAAAAGCGGGATAAATTGCGGGGAACTAAATTAGTAATGTTACCTAAACTTACAATTATTTTTATTGGTCTTTCCAATCTAGTCAAACTACTATCTCCTAAGATACAAATGAATAATAGAACGCTGACGGAGTATTCTTATTCTTATTTGTTTCATTACTTTTTTAGTCCTGCATTTTCAAAACTGCGATACTACCAACTACTATCTACCTACTATAAACTTCTTACTTCCAACTACTCTTGTTCTTTATTCCAATCGAATGAACCCTTTTTATAAATATAGAAGAATCCAAAAATGAAAATGCCCATAAAAAGTAACATATTCAAAAAACCCGACCAATCAGCATCCTTAAAATTTACTGCCCAAGGATAAAAAAATATCACTTCCACATCAAAAAGCACAAAAAGAATGGCAATAAGAAAATATTTGATGGAAAATGGAAAACGGGCATTTCCCTGAATATCAATTCCACACTCAAAATTCTCCTCTTTTTTTAAAGTACGAACCCTTTTTCTAGTACTAATAATTAGGTGAGTAACTACCATTACTATCACAACAAAAGCAAAGGCTACAAAAAACTGAATAAAAATAGGTTGGTAATCTGATGCAATATATACTCTTTCCATTTAAAATAATTTGAGTGCAAAATTAGAGAAATTTTTCCGTAATTGAAAACAATGTACTTTAAAATACCGCCTAATTGTCCAACTGATTTTAGATAAATAGCAGATATTCAGAGCTTATAATTAGATAAAAATTTCCTTATTTAAATATTATAAACTCATTAAACAAGACTTGAACCAAAATTGTTTAGCAAAAAACAAACTATTCTATCTTTTAATAATTAAATGGTTACAGTCAAATTATCCAAAATTATTAATTAAGCGAGCCCAAATGGTTAATTTATTTCCATTTTATAAATCCAAACGTGTCTTTCGTTGCTTCTAATATAGAAACAATCACTAATTTTACACTTAAAAAAAAACACAGTTATGAAAATAATTGAATAATTTTTACTTGCAATGCTAATGTTTTTGGGCGTGCAGGCTACTGAAACAAGCATAAATGTTGACACAGTAAATCAGGAAATGAATTTTAAAAATGAAGGGATGAGTCAATCAACTAAAGATTCTATTTTGCTTCATAAACTTTCTCCCGATCAATTAATGCAACTTGAACGGGAAAAAATTGATATTGAAAAACAAAAAAACGAAGCACAAAACAAAGTAGAAATGCCACCAATTAACGGGCTTGGAATTGTATTAATTTGCCTAATGCCATTTCTTTTTCTTGGAATAGAGATAAATATATAATCAAATGTTCGCAATAGATAGTCTATTCGGAAATATGATTTGTATGCTAATTCTTTGGAAATGGGACAGTCAATTCCCGAACATTTCTTTGACGAACCAAAAAAAGCAAACGTGGCTTCTAATTTAAAGAAAGGCATTTTGTGGTTGGTAGTAGGATTGACATTGGTTATCTCATTCCTTGTAATTAACGAAAATGACGCATTAATTTGGGGTATAGTTCCTGCTTTTGTTGGGATTGGGTATTTATTGGTTAACAAACTTGATAATCCAAAAACTGACGCAATAGCGAATAACGATGAGCAACATGGATGACCTCCGCTGGGCAACGCAGCTTACTTTGCCGGGCGACAAAAGCGCTTTCGATAAATTGACCCCGTCCTACCAGATATACCCCTCATTCCTTATTAGAAAGCTGGACGCCGCGTTGTTGGGATTTATTTCATCCGCGATGGCTATCGCGATTAGAAATAAATCCCACCCATGAGCAACGCCCACCTTTCGAACATCTAATAAATTACATATCCGGTTGGATGGGGGAAAAACTGAAATCCTAAAAAAATAGACCGCCTTACGATGGTATTTTTAAAAAAAATAAAATGAAGAAATTAATCAACTAATCAAAGAAATTAATCCCTAACGCACCGCACTGAGAACCCACTCGCCTTATTGCCGTAGCCCCTGTACACGTCGCTGTAGCCGTAGTTCATGGTCCTGCACCAGGCGTAGCTCGTACTGTACTCGGTACTGCTCCACCAGTTGCCGTAGATGCCTAGGCTGCTGAACGAACCATCGCCGTCACGGTAGCCACCCGGAAGGGCAGAAAAGCTGGTAGCGTTGTTAAGGGCAAGGTTGTTGCCTATTGTGCCACTGCCGCTATCAGTAGTCCAGTCGGTAGTGGCAGCAAGGGCTTTTGCTACGCTTAATGAAGTGCCTAGGTTAGCTGATACATAATTAATTAAGGTTGTCCATTCTGCATCGGTAGCCACGTGCCAGCCCACGGGAGCTATGTTTCGGTTATCGTTTACGGCATACCAGTTGTAGAGGTGTCCGTATTTGGTGCCGTTGGCAGGGGTGTTTTCGTAATCGCACCAAGCACCAAAACCGGCAGCAGCCCAGTCGGCAACTGCGGTAGGGTTGGTAATGCTTTCGCCATCACGGTATTTAGTAGTTTTCAGGTTTTCTACCATCCATGTTTGAGTACCAATGGTAACGGAATGATATACATTACCATCAATGTCGGTAATATCTACTGGGGCATCCAAAGTAGTAAAACTTACTTCTGATCCATAACTCGTACCCAATGTATTGGTAGCATAAGCACGTACGTAATATTTTGTACCAGCAGTTAAATTGGTCATTGCACTAGTAAATACTCCAGTAGTACCAGTTTCTGTAGTTTTGGTACTTAATGCAGTGGTGGGTGCAGTAGCTGTACTCCAGCATATACCACGGGCAGTAATGGTGGAGGCACCATCACTTGTTACATCTCCACCACTTGTGGCGGTGGTAGTGGTAATTGCAGAAGCTGGAGTAGTTGCAGACAATGTGGGTACATTATCCTTGACACACCGCACTGAGAACCCATCCGCCTTGACGCCGTAGTTGGCCCTGCCCACGTAGCTGTTGCTGTAGTACATGTTCCTGTACCAGGCGAGGCTCGTATTGGTCTCGGTACAGCTCCACCAGTGGCCGTTGGTGCCTTGGTAGTTGAACGCACCATCGCTGATACGGTAGCCACCCGGAAGGGCAGAAAAGCCGGTAGCGTTGTTAAGGGCAGGGTTGTTGCCTACTGTGCCAGTGCTGCTGTAAGTAGCCCAGTCGGTAGTAGCAGCAAGGGCTTTGGCTACGTTTAATGAAGTGCCTAGGTTAGCTGATACATAATTTTCGAGTGTTGTCCATTCGGCATCACTAGCCACGTGCCAGCCCACGGGAGCTATGTTTCGGTTATCGTTTACGGCATACCAGTTGTAAAGGTGTCCGTATTTGGTACCGTTGGCAGGGGTGTTTTCGTAATCGCACCAAGCACCAAAACCGGCAGCAGCCCAGTCGGCATCTGCGGTAGGGTTGGTAATGCTTTCGCCATTGCGGTATTTAGTCGTTTTTAGGTTTTCTACCATCCATGTTTGAGTACCAATGGTAACGGAATGATATACATTGCCGTCTTTGTCGGTAACGGTAGCAGGAGGTGCATACACTTTATGAAAGGTTACACTATCTACGGCGGTTATTACACTTTTGTAGGCTACTGCTCCAGCTTGATATACATACAAGGTATCTTGAGCGATGGCTACTGTCACCGAAAAAAAGAAAGCGAGAAAAAATACTGAAATTGTTTTCATATTTGTTTTTGTTTATACCTCACCCCCAACCCCTCTCCTTGAGGAGAGGGGGGCAAGACCAAGTTTGTTTGTTATCTCTATTTTCATCCTGTTTCGCAGTTATTGATACATCATAAACTGCGTCTTAGAACCCCCCTCCGCGATAGCTATCGGGGGCAGAGGGCTTTATTTTATAAATTTGCTTGTTCCGTATTTGCTCCTTAGCAAGTATAGACCTTTGGGTAAAAAGGATACGGAAATGGTGCTTTTTGCGTTGTACAAAACTGTGCGCAATACCACTTTTCCGTCTATACCTACAATTTCTATTTGAGTAGGGTTTATACCATCATTGCCCATTTCAATGTTCAACACATCCTGCACCGGATTGGGAAAAAGTATTAGTTTGCCATTTTGCTCCCCATTTATTGGAGCAAGTTCATTTACTTTATTTTCGGCAAAGTTCATGTATTGCACATTGCTGCGCACAAAGGAGCTGGTTCTGGCATCTTTTCTTAGCACCGTTACATTGCCACCGGCAAAGGTGAGCATTTTGAGCGTACTGAGGTCAAAGGGCGTGTTGGTACCTACTTTTTGCTTTACAAAAAGAGCGGTTTGTGCCTGTGTAGCTTGTAGCCCTAAGCCCAGCAGCAGTACAGCACAAGTTTTGAGATTTTTGTGTTTCATACATTTTTGTTTTTTTTTAGCCCCCAAGCCTCCGAAGAGGGATGTAAGACCAAGTTTGTTTTGTTTATTGAATTATTTATTTTATGGTTTATTTGAAGCTGCACAAGGGACAAGCGACCCCCGATAGCTATCGCGGGTCGCTTGTCCCTTGTGTGACTTAAATCCCTTGTGTGACTTTTTATTTTATTTCGCAGTTACTGACTTTTCAA
>JAIFKQ010000199.1 GCA_020049515.1 Paludibacter sp.
TAAGTTACAAAGTTCGGGAAAATGACCTTCAAGGGGTTATTGAAGAGTATGGTCAAGTTGAATCTTGCAAAATTATCAAAGATCGCGAAACTGGTAAATCTAAAGGATTTGCATTTGTAGAAATGGCTGATGATGCTGCTGCTGCAAAAGTTATCGAAGAATTGAATGGTGCAGAATTTGACGGCCGCTCAATGGTAGTAAAAGAAGCTAGACCTAGAGCCTAAGATTTTTATCTTAAAGACACAAAAGAAACTTCTGTTACCCTTGGTAGCAGAGGTTTTTTTTTAAACTACACCTTCAGCTAGATACATTATTTTTTTTAACCGACATTTAAATGATTCAATTAAAAGGGATTATCAAAGAAAGTAGCACTTTTTCAAAATTACTGCTGTTGATTGGAACAAGTAGTTTTTTCACCTTGTTAGCTTTGCTATTATGGAAAATAATAAGTAATGGAAATGTTGCCGACATTCAATCCATAAAATTAATGCAATTTCTTCAATCTATTGGAATGTTTGTAATTCCACCTTTTGTTCTCGCTTATTTTTGGAGCAAAAAACCTTTCAGATTATTGCAATTAGACCGTCAAACAGATTGGAAAAATACTATTTCAATTGCATTTCTGATGATTGTAGCTATTCCATTCATCAATTTACTAGGAGAGCTTAACCAACACTTAGTGCTGCCCGATGCACTTGCCAGCATTGAAGCCATGATGAAGGCCGCAGAACTAGAAACTGCCCAACTTACTGAAAAGTTACTTAATGTAAATCGACTCGATAGCCTATTGTTAAATATCTTTTTAATAGCCATGTTGCCCGCATTGGGCGAGGAGTTGTTTTTCAGGGGAGTGCTTCAACGCATTTTTACAGATTGGAATGGTGCCGTAATTGCCATTTGGTTGACCGCTTTTATTTTTAGCGCCATTCATTTTCAGTTTTACGGGTTTTTACCGAGGATGTTATTAGGGGCGTTTTTTGGATATTTAGTGCTTTGGACTGGCAATTTATGGATTCCCATATTTGCTCATTTTATTAATAACTTTATGGCTGTTATTTTTTATTATTTTAAAAACAATGGTTATTCTGTCCTTGATATTGATATAGTTGGAACTGGAAATACACAATGGGTGGGGTGGGTGAGTGGCTGTATCACACTAACTGCAGTAGTGTGGTATAGGGCAAGAAACAAATCTTTATGCAGCGAGCCGGAATGAAAAATTGTCGCCTTTTCTTTGTGAGTTGTTTTTCGTGTTTTTCTTTCTGTTCAGTTAAAGCGAAAAATACAATAATAGAAAATTCTAAGAAGTGAAAAATTATTCGGGCTAATTACTTACAAATCACCTTGAAGCTTTTATTGTTCACCCTTAAAAAATAAATTCCTTTTCGTGTAGGAATAAAGAATGAGCCTTGTTTTAAATCGCCATTTAACAATAATTGACCTGTGAGGGCAAAAAGTTTTATTTTGTTGGTGCCGTTTAGTATAGTAACAAAAATACCCTCAGAGGTAGCATAAAAGGTTACATTTTCAGTGCCTAATGCTTGTGAATTTGCCGTGCCCAAATTATCATTGTCCCCTTTACTCCAAGCGTTTTGAGAACCAACTATTTTTAAAACTGCATTCTGCGAAGTGCTGTGTGATTCATTTTTACCATTGCTCTGACTCGATACAAAGCCCGTAAAGAGGAGTAAAAAAATAAGTATAAAGTGCTGTCTCATAATAAAATATGTTTCAAAAATGTTATTTTTTAATTTTCATTACGCATTGGCGCAGGATAATCTACTGTGTAATGAAGTCCTCTACTTTCTTTTCGTAAAAGTGCTTGTTTTATAATAAGATAGGCTACACTTATTACATTTCGGAGTTCACAAATTTCACGAGAAACCACCGATTTGTCGAATAAATGTTCTGTTTCGCGATAAAGAATTTCAAGTCGATTCAAGGCGCGGTGCAATCTGAGATTGGAACGGACAATGCCTACATAAGCACTCATTATTTGCTCTACTTCCTTAAAACTTTGAGTTATCAATACCATTTCTTCGGGTAGCGAAGTACCTTCATCATTCCAATCTGGAATTTTATCATTGTATTTTAAAGAATGTATTTTTTTTATTGCATCTTTCACTGCCGCGTCGGCAAATACGATTGCTTCTATCAAAGAATTAGATGCTAGTCGGTTAGCGCCATGGAGTCCAGTGCACGAACATTCCCCAGCTGCATATAATCTGTTAATGGATGACTGCCCATTCAAATCAACCCATATACCGCCACACAAATAATGCTGAGTTGGAGTAACTGGAATATAATCTTTGGTAATGTCAATGCCCAACTCTAAACATTTTTTATAGATATTGGGGAAATGTTGTTTCGTTTCTTCGGCATCCATTTTTGTCACATCCAAATAAACAAAATCGCACCCACGCAGCTTCATCTCGTTGTCGATGGCGCGCGCCACAATATCGCGAGGAGCTAGTGAACCACGCTCATCGTATTTTTGCATAAACTGCTTCCCATCAAGTGTTCTCAATACAGCACCATAACCTCTTATTGCCTCTGTAATTAAAAATGTAGGCTTTTCGCCTGGATGATATAACGCTGTGGGATGAAACTGTACAAACTCCATGTCATTAACAATTCCCCGAGCGCGATGCACCATTGCTATACCGTCGCCCGTTGCTATTTCGGGATTGGTAGTAGTGCAATACACCCCGCCAATTCCGCCAGTTGCCAATAAGGTTATTTTGGACAGAAAAGTATGTATGTGGTTGGACCGTTGATTTAATGCATAAGCTCCATAGCATTCAATGTTAGGTGTTTGGCGTGTAACAACCTGCCCTAGGTGGTGTTGTGTAAGTAGCTCAATGGCAAAAAAATGTTCAAAAACTTCAATCTCAGTATGTGCTTTTACTTGTCGAATTAAACTTTCCTGAATCTCGTACCCTGTGTTGTCCTTATGATGCAGAATACGATGTTCAGAGTGTCCCCCTTCGCGATGCAGGTCAAATAATCCCTCTTCGTTTTTGTCAAAATTCACACCCCAATTTAGTAGCTCATCAATTTGGGTTGGGGCTTCATGTATCACTTTTTCTACAGTAGCCAGGTTACAATGACCATCGCCCGAAATTAGTGTATCTTCAATGTGTTTTTCAAAACTATCTGGCGCATACATAACAGAGGCTATTCCACCTTGAGCATACGACGTGTTCGATTCACTCAATGTAGTTTTGCAAAGCAAAGCAACAGTACCATGTTTCGCTGCCTTTAGCGCAAAACTAATTCCCGCAATACCGCCACCAATTACTAAAAAATCATATTTACGCGTCATATTATCGAAACTTTAAATCCAAAACTTCCTTTTATTTTGTACAATAACAACTATGATATAAATTAGTTGAAATGATATGCATTATCACTTTAATATAAATTGCATAAATCATACCATCTTTTCTATTAAACACAATATTTAGTCCCAATTTATCTTTATATTCACCATAATATGAATTGATTAATGAAGGTGTTGTTTCTATTTTATTTCTTTGGCAAATACCCGTCTCGACTTGTGATTAATATGCTCAAAACTACCCCATTGCGACGACATTTTTGTGTTATCGGCCAATTCTGGATTGCTTTCTGCAAATTTATAGCCATTCTTGGCAAAACGTGGCATCAACTCTGCAAACAGCAAAGAATTTACCCCTTTACCTTGATAATCAGGATGTACTGCCATCAAATACAAATCAACAATGTCATTCTTTTTTAAGGCGCGCAACATGTAATACCATCCAAAAGGAAACAAACTCCCCTTGGCTTTTTGTAATGCTTTGGTAAAACTTGGCATCGCAATTCCCAACGCTACCACATCGTCTTTTTCGTCAACAATTATACTAATAGTATCCACGCGGAAAAAGCTAAAATACAGTTTAATATAAAAGCTTTTTTGTTTTTCATTCAACTCAGAGAAACCGTATAGATCTTTGTAACAAAGATTTAGTAGGTTGAATATCTTGTCCGCATAATTATCAACTACTTCTTTGCGACTTTTAAAATCTTTTGGATTCAATCCGTATTTTTTCTTAATAATATCTGCAATGCGGAAATATCTTTCGGGAAAAGTGTCTGGAATTGGGATTAAATATTCGTTCCATTCAGCATCTATTACAAATCCATTTTTCTCAATATGTCTAGCATAATATGGATAATTATAAATGGCTGCCAAGGTGCCGTTTTTGTCAAATCCGCTGATGAGCGTACCTTCGTGGTCGAAATCCGTAAAGCCAAGCGGCCCGTGAATGGAAGTCATACCTTTTGCTTTTGCCCAAGCTGTGGCGGTGTCCAGCAGTGCTTTAGAAACTTCCTCGTCGTCAATAAAATCTATCCAACCAAACCTACCGCTTTTCTGGCTCCAGGTTTTATTCGCTACAGGATTGATAATAGCCGCAATTCTGCCAACTATTTCATCATTTTTATAAGCCAAAAAATAAGCAGCGTCGCAAAAATCCAATGCAGGATTTTTACCTTTGCTTAAGTTGAGCAAATCGTCCATCATCAAAGGTGGAGCAGCAAACTCGCAATCTTTGTATAAATTAATGCCAAACCAAATAAACTTTTTCAAATCGTTTTTGGAGGAAACCTCACGAATAACTACTGACATATTTTTGGATTATTAAATTTACAAAAAGAGAATGTTAATTTCAATTATTTACCGATTAGTTTTAATGTGATTTTTGTACATAAAAAGAATCAAAACAGCAATAGCTACTCCAATGCTCCCAATATACGAACTGGTGGAAGACAAATGAAAGCCTTCGGGGGCAATAAGAATATAACTTACGCTTACCACTGTCATGAAAACTGCAGGAACAAGCGAAATCCAGTACATTTTTTTCTTTTTAGCCAAATAAACTGTTATTGCCCAAAGTGTAAATACTGCCAAAGTTTGATTGAACCAAGCAAAATAACGCCATAAAATATCGAAATGAACTTGAAGAACTATAAAAGTCAATATGAAAATTGGGATGGAAATAATCAATCGCTTTTTCATTGGTTTTTGGTCAAAATGCAAAAAGTCGGCAGTAATTAATCGTGCCGAGCGCAACGCCGTATCGCCCGATGTGAGTGGTGCCGCAATAACGCCAAGCAATGCCAATACCCCTCCAACAGTGCCCAGCCATTGTCTGGAAATTAAATCAACCACTACGGCAGGTTTATTGGCCGTTGGGGCTAGGTTGGCTACAAAGTGCTGCAATCCTTCTACAGAGCCAAAAAAGCTGGCTGCTGCTGCTGCCCAAATAAGTGCTAAAATACCTTCTGCCACCATACTGCCGTAGAATATCCGCCTCCCAAGCTTCTCGTTCACAATGCATCGTGCCATCAAGGGCGATTGAGTGGCATGAAAACCCGAAATGGCTCCACAGGCAATAGACACAAACATCATGGGGAAAATGGGCAGTTTTTGAGGATGTAGATTGGTAAAACCTTCACTAAACTCAGGTATTGGGGCTTTATTCACAACCAACGCTACCAAAATTCCAACCGCCATAAAAAGTAATGCAAATCCAAAAACGGGGTATATTTTACCAATCAATTTATCTATTGGTAGCAAAGTGGCTAAAATATAATAAGCAAAAACGATTATTATCCACCAAGTTACATTGATAACACCGGGTGTGAGGTTGGCCAATAAACTAGCTGGTCCAGATATAAAAACTGCGCCAACCAAAATCATCAACACCAACGAAAAAGCACGCATAAAATACTTCACTGGATTGCCCAACTGAGCTCCCACCAACTCTGGCAAACTAGCACCATTGGCACGAATGGACATCATGCCCGAGAAATAATCGTGAACACCGCCGGCAAAAATTGTTCCGAGAACTATCCAAATAAATGCAGCCGAACCAAACATCATGCCCATTACCGCACCAAAAATTGGCCCAAGTCCTGCGATATTCAAAAACTGAATAAGAAAAACGCGCCAGGTGGCAAGTGGCACAAAGTCAACACCATCGGGATTGGCAATGGCTGGAGTTGGTCTGTCTTTTTCAACTCCAAAAATATGTTCGGCTAGTTTTCCATATAGCGCATAGCCAATAATAAGGACAGCAATGGATAAAAAAAAGCTTATCATAAATTGGATTTAATATTCGGTTATTTGAACAAGTTCATTAAACTCTTTTTTGGAGCAACACCACATTCTCCACATGATGCGTGTGTGGGAACATGTCCACAGGTTGCACCACTGCTACTTTGTATTTCCCGTCGAGCAAACTTAAATCGCGGGCTTGCGTGGCAGGATTACAACTCACATATACAATGCGCTCAGGGGCTGCAAAAAGAATGGCATTAATTACATCTTCATGCATTCCTGCCCGAGGAGGATCGGTAATTATCACATCTGGTTTTCCATGTTCTTCAATAAAGGCAGCATTCAGAATATCCTTCATGTCGCCCGCATAAAACAAAGTGTTTTCAATATTATTAAGCTTAGAATTCACTTTTGCATCCGCGATGGCTTCAGGAACATATTCTATTCCAATCACTTGTTTAGCTTGGTGTGCCACAAAGTTGGCAATAGTGCCCGTGCCCGTGTAAAGGTCATATACCAATTCGTTGCCAGTAAGTTGCGCCAAATGGCGTGTAACTTTGTAAAGTTCGTAGGCTTGGTTGGAATTTGTTTGGTAAAATGATTTTGGTCCAATTTTGAACTTCAAACCTTCCATTTCTTCATAAATACATTCATTTCCTTTAAAAACCAACACTTCTTGGTCGGTAATGGTGTCGTTTGCTTTGGAATTAATTACGTATAATAATGATGTGATTTGTGGAAATTTATCGGCAATGTGCTGTAAAAGTGCGTCTTGAGCTGCTTTATCTTCGTAATAAAAGATCATGATAATCATCAATTCGCCAGTAGAAGTGGTACGCACCATCATGGTACGCAAAAATCCTACCTGATTACGCAAATCGAAAAAGCTCAAATCGTGTTCCAAAGCATAGCGGCGTACTTCATTGCGGATGGCATTGGAATCCTCAGTTTGTAGCCAGCATTTATCAATGTCAAGTACTTTGTCAAACTGTCCGGGAATGTGAAAACCAACAGCGTTCATGGTTTCAAAGACTTTTCCTTCGCCAATTTCTTCGTTGGTACGCCAGCGTTTGTTAGAGAAAGTAAATTCCAATTTGTTGCGGTAAAATTCTGTATTGGCAGAACCAATAATGGGTGAAATGTCTGGCAATTCAATTTTTCCAATGCGTGTCAAATTGTCCACCACTTGTTTTTGCTTATAGCGAATTTGCTCCGAGTAAGGTAAAATCTGCCATTTGCAACCGCCACAAATACCATAATGCTTGCATACAGCCTCTGTGCGTTGTTCGGAATAAGTATGAAAATGAATGGGACGCGCCTCCATAAAATTGCTTTTCTTGCGCGTAACCTGCAAATCAACCACATCGCCAGGCACCACAAAAGGCACAAAAACAATCAAATCATTTACACGGGCAATGGCTTTGCCCTCAGCGGCAATATCAGTGATGGTTATATGCTCGAAAATTGGATGCGGTTTCTTATTTTTAGCCATTTGGGTTTCAGTTATCTATCTGCAGATTGTTTGGCAGATTGTATTTTGGTTTTTTTAGAAATACAAAAGTACAATTTTAATTCTTAAAACACGAAAAATAAGAATAATGGGTTAAGTAGGTGATGAATATCATAATGTCAGGCTGCATAGTTGAGTTGATTATTGATAAAATGTAACTTTTTGAGCATTTAACAACAAAAATGACAGAAAGCAAAAAGATAGCCATTCACCATAAAAATTAATTTTAGACATTATATTTACTCTTGAAAGTGATTCTTTTGTGTCGAAGTACTCATCATCTATTTATTTTCATATTAAATATAGAAGATTTACTTAATTAATATGCTTTAAAAAACAAATTAATGGATTGATATTGAGTCAATTTTGATAATTAGTCATTCTTGATTTTTTATTTGCATTTTACTCTTTCGTTATTCATTTTTTTTTCCGAAATTTGCAGACTTAAAAATGCGGAGAAAATCCGTTTAATTTTAAGATAAAAAAACGTGAAAGATACAAAGTACATTTTTGTAACCGGTGGAGTTACTTCATCGTTAGGCAAAGGAATTATAGCTGCATCCCTAGGAAAGCTATTGCAAGCCCGTGGTTTTAAGGTGACTAATCAAAAATTAGATCCTTATATCAATATTGATCCAGGTACATTGAATCCCTACGAACATGGCGAATGCTACGTTACTGTAGATGGACATGAGGCCGACTTGGATTTGGGACACTACGAACGGTTCTTGAACGCCGAAACCCATAAAGCAAACAATGTTACCACTGGTCGCATTTATCAAAACGTTATCAATAAGGAACGTAGGGGCGATTATTTAGGTAAAACAGTACAAATTATACCCCATATTACCGACGAAATTAAGAAAAATATCAAGCAATTAGGTAGCAAAGGAGATTTCGATTTTGTAATTACAGAGCTTGGAGGAACGGTTGGCGACATCGAATCATTGCCTTACATCGAAAGTGTCCGTCAATTGAAATGGGAACTAGGCAAAAACTGCTTGATTATTCATCTTACTTATGTTCCCTATTTGGCCGCCGCCAAAGAGTTGAAAACAAAACCCACCCAACATTCGGTAAAAGCATTGCAAGAACAAGGAGTTCAAGCGGATATTTTGGTGCTGCGTACGGAGCATAGTATTTCGATGGAGATTCGTAAAAAAGTAGCTTTGTTTTGCAACGTTGAGCCTTCTGCGGTAATGCAATCCATCGACGTGCCAACCATTTACCGTGTTCCGTTAAATATGCAGGAGGAAAAGTTGGATGAAGTTGTGCTTACTAAAATGGGATTCGACTTGGCAAAAACTCCTGCTGCCGATATGGCAAAATGGATTGAGTTTGTAGAAAAACTCGAAAATGCAAAAGAGGAAGTGCGTATTGGTATTGTAGGAAAGTATGTGCAATTGCCTGATGCTTATAAATCTATCATTGAATCCTTACTTCATGCCTGCGCCTACAACAATAGAAAGTTAAAATTGGATTTGATTCTTTCCGATAAAATTACAGATGAAAATGTAGATAAAAAATTATCCAATCTAAAAGGAATTATTGTAGCCCCTGGATTTGGGCCTCGTGGCATGGAAGGTAAATTTACAGCATTGAAATATGCACGCGAAAATAATATGCCTTGTTTGGGCATTTGTATGGGCATGCAAACCATGTCTATTGAGTTTGCACGCAACGTATTAGGATATGCAGATGCCAATAGTACAGAAATTGATGATACTACAACTCATAATATTGTAGATATTATGGATGAACAAAAAGATGTGTTGAATCTTGGTGGAAGTATGCGTTTAGGAGCATACAAATGCAAATTGAAAAAGGGAACTAAAGCATACGAAATTTACGGAAAAGAAAATATTAGCGAACGTCACCGTCATCGTTTCGAATTTAATAACGCATATAAAGAAGAATTTGAAAACGCAGGAATGATTTGTAGCGGAATGAATGAAGAGTCTAACTTGGTGGAAATAATAGAGTTGAAGTCTCATAAATGGTATGTGGGTGTTCAATTTCATCCTGAATATAGCAGCACGGTAGTTAAACCTCATCCACTATTTATCAGCTTTATGAAAGCAGCGATAGAAAAATGACCCTAACCCGATATGCAGAACAGAATTAGCTTTGTTAATCTATAGTTGACAATAAATAATAATACGTTTAACGAATAAAACAATAATAACTTAATTCCCCTTTTGGAGATAGGGGCAATATTAAATTTATGGATAAAAATACGATTATAGGCTTTGTGCTTATTGCACTAATAATTATTGGTTTTTCGCAACTCAATAAACCCAGTGAAGAAGAGTTGAAAAGAGCAGCGCGTTACAATGATTCTATTGCTTTAGTACAGCAATCAAAAGCCTTGGCAGTTAAAGTAATAGCCCCTGCCGAAGCCAACGTTTCACCAGACTCGCTAGTTAAAGACAGCGCGTCTATGTCAGATTCTTTTGGCGATTTTAGTGCTTCTGCCATTGGTGAGGAAAAATTTTACACCCTCGAAAATGAATACCTAAAACTAAAATTCAGCAGTAAAGGTGGTCGTATTTATTCTGCTCAGTTAAAAAATTACCGTACTCATGATTCTTTGCCCTTACTTTTATTTGATGCGCAAGAAAGCACGATGGGTTTTACGTTGGTTACCATTAATAACCGAGTAGTGAATACAAGCAACTTGTATTTTGAACCAGTATCGGCAATTACAACAGACAGCAAAGGCAACCAGACCCTAATTCTGCGTTTAAAAACCACTGCTAATGCTTTTATTGATTTTGCTTACACACTGCCAGCAAAAGATTACATGCTTAGTTTTGGTATCAAGGCAAATAATATGAATACAGTAATGCCTGGAGGAACAAATTTTTTGGACATGCAATGGAAATCAAAAATTCGCCAACAAGAAAAAGGGCGTAAATTTGAAAATCAATACTCGGCCATTGAATACAAATATGTAGCAGACAATGTAGAAAAACTTAGCGAAAGTAGCGACGAAGAAAAATCCTTAACAAATAAGGTGAAATGGGTGGCTTTTAAGGATCAGTTTTTTAGTTCAATACTAATTGCGAATAATGAATTTAATTCCACCAAGTTGAGCAGCAAATTAGAAGCTGAGGACTCCAAATACTTGAAAGCTTATACTGCCGACATGACTGTGGCATTTGATCCAACAGGGAAAGAGCCAACTACATTCAGACTGTTTTTTGGACCCAATCAATACAAAATTCTAAAAGCCTATGACAAGGAGCTTGAAGCCGATTCCAAACTGCAATTAAGTGAAATTATACCACTGGGTTGGGGTATTTTTGGTTGGGTAAATAAGTTTGGCATTATCCCCATGTTCAATTTCTTCAGCAGCTTTATGAATAGCTTTGGTCTAATCATTTTGCTCATGACCATAGTTATTAAATTGGTGCTATCACCGTTGACCTACAAATCATATATTTCTAGTGCCAAAATGCGGGTGTTAAAGCCAGAAATTGATGAAATAAATGCCCGTATTCCTTCCGATAAGGCGGCAGAACGTCAAAAAGCAACCATGGAATTGTACGGCAAAGTAGGAGTGAGTCCCATGAGTGGTTGTTTGCCTACTCTACTGCAAATGCCCATTTTGTTTGCTCTTTTCAGCTTCTTCCCAGCCGCTATTGAGCTGCGTCAGGAGAGCTTCTTATGGGCAACCGATCTTTCTACTTATGATTCCATCATGGAGCTACCATTCGTAATTCCATTTGGTTTTGGTAGCCACGTAAGTTTATTTTGTTTGCTGATGACTATAACAAGTATTTTATACACGAAGCTGAATATGGATAGTTCGGGAGGACAAGAGCAAATACCAGGTATGAAATGGATGATGTATCTTATGCCTGTGGTGTTTATGTTTATGTTCAATAGCTATGCTTCTGGGTTAAGTTATTATTATTTTATAGCTACCTTGTTTTCGGTAGTACAAACGTATATTATTCGTGCCACTGTTGACGAAAAGAAATTATTAGCCGATTTGCATGCAAAACGGATTATAAACGCAAAAAAACCACCTAAGAAAAATGGTTTTATGGATCGGTTGGAAAAAATGCAACGTGAACAACAAAAGGCAGTTAAAGGAAAAAAATAAATTTTATATTATACAGTATAACAATAGAAAACGCAAAATGCAGATCAAGTCTTTGCAGTTTGCGTTTTTCTTATAAATAATTATTAGTGCATGAAAAAAAGAAGTATTTATATAGTTGTAACAATCTTTTTTACGCAGTTCTTTTTTTCTTGCGTTAAAAATGGTAGATTTGAAATTGATACAACACAAAATCGAATTGAGGTAAAAATTCATCGATTCGACTCTGCTTTAATAACAATTGATACTACCAATCATCAATTCTTATCCAAATTGGCTGGTCAACATCCTGAATTCTTGCCCATTTATACCTCTGAGATTTTAAACCTAAACCTTCAAGATTCCGCCGCTGTACGTGCCTCTTTTATTGCGTTTTTAAAAGATTCTACCTACTCAAAAGTGAATAATAAAACCCTAAAAACCTTTCAGGATATAAAGGACATCGAAATCAAAGTTTCGGATGCATTTACCTACATTCATGCTTATTTTCCAGAGGTTACACTTCCCGAAGTTTACTTTTTTGTATCAGGATTTAACCGTTCTGTTTTACTTTCAGATAATTTTATTGCACTAGGTACCGATTTATACTTAGGAGCCGATTATGCTCCATATAACAATATAACCTACAAGTATTTAATGTACAATATGCGTAGAGAAAGTGTGGCTATCGATTTGGTTTCAGCTACCCTTTTTAGGATGTTTCCAATGAATAGTAATAACGATCGGTTAATCGATAATATGATATTTCGGGGAAAAATAATGTATATATTATCGGTTTTTATGCCCAAAGAAACCCCCGAAAACCTGATGGGCTATAATAAAGAGCAGTGGGAGTGGAGTGAGCAGAATGAAAAGGGGATTTGGGCGGCAATTATTGATCAAAAAAACCTGTTTTCGACCGACATTCAATTGATAAGAAAATATATGAATGAATCGCCTTTTACAGCTCCAATTTCTCAAGATTCGCCTGGTAGATTAGGCACATGGATTGGATGGCGGATTGTAGAAAGCTACATGAATAACAATAAAAATGTGGGTTTGAAAAATTTGATAGATGAGAGTAATAGTCAACTAATTTTAGAAAAGTCGGCATATAGGCCGTAGGGTTCTGTGTTTCGTGTTCAGTGTTCCGTGTTTGTCTTTGGTGTTTCGCGATTCGTGATTCGTTTTTTTGAGTTTTAACTTTCTAGCGTTTT
This sequence comes from Paludibacter sp., assembly GCA_020049515.1. Classification (GTDB taxonomy): domain Bacteria; phylum Bacteroidota; class Bacteroidia; order Bacteroidales; family Paludibacteraceae; genus Paludibacter. The sequence continues at coordinate 12,900 of JAIFKQ010000199.1, forward strand.
TCTGTTTTTTTTAGTTTCACTCGAAGGTTATTTCTACCAAACATTTCTTAGACTAGCACCTTTTTCTGTTGTTTCTGCTACCAAATTTTCTTTTTGAGTATTCCTTTATCATTTAAGCAAAAAAAAAAGGCTTTGTCAACGAATTGACAAAGCCTTTTAAATTTCTGTGGTGAAAATTAAACTGGACTGATTGCTTCTGATGGACAAACATCGGCACAAGTGCCACAGTCTGTGCAAATATCGGCATCAATAACATAGATATCACCTTCTGCAATTGCGTCAACAGGACATTCACTGATACATGAGCCGCAAGCTATACAATCTTCTGAAATAACGTAAGCCATTTTTTTAAGTTTTTTGTTAGTACTAATTAGTTTTGCAAAAGTATAACTTTTTCTATATCAAAAAAAATTATTTCAACTTTTTTTTGATATAATTCAAAAATAAAAGCCGTAGTCTTAATTCATTGTGATTGCGAAACATCTATATCGCTGAAAATCTATATTATAGCTTTTTTTTTCTCGTAAGTGTTTTTTTATAGGGCTATAAAGACAGTTTATAAAGTCATTTGTTTTTTGAAGTTCTCAATAATTTATATAGTTGTTGTTTTTCTTGTCTGTTATTACAATATAATTAAATTTACCAGACAAAAATATTGTTGCTTAAACAGATTTTGTACAATTGTTCCTCAAATCTGCGATACAATTGTTTTGTATTGCAGGCAGCATTCAATTAGATCATTTTGTGGTTTTTTTCTCTGCAACTATTTATCAACCAGCAAATAATATTGGGCATTAACGATTGAATAATTTCACTAGTATTGATTATTCGAAGGATTTAACCTAAGGCACTAACGTATTTTTAATTTATACACCATTTATACACAATAGTTTTTTGATTAAATGGTTATAAAAAAATCTGTCCATTTGTGACGGCTTTTTTTATTTTCCAGTATTTGTTAGTTAATCAAGTGTAAATAGAGCGCTAAGTGGATATTTCAGTTTTAATTTACGGTATTTTTTACCTGTTTTTATATGCAATATATTTTGTTTTAAAGCGTTTGTTACTTGACTGTGATTTATTATTATTCTTTGTAATTTACAAACTATTTACTTCATGCATCTTCATCAGACTAAAAAATACATTTTTCTAACATTATTAATCTACGTGCTTGGTTTTTCGGTAAAAGCACAAGGAAACTTGCTCTATGTGGATGATAAGTTATTTCATTTTGGTTTTTCGTTAGGAATTGGATCCATTGATTTTGGTGTTACACCAAGTTTAACTCCAGTAGATGGGAAAGTGTATGCTGTTCAAGTATCTGACATTAAACCAACACTTTCGGTTGGAATAGTTAGCAATTTACGGCTTAGTAGATATTTAAATCTTCGCTTTACTCCTACATTAATGTTTGGTGAGCGTGAGTTAGAATATACTTCCAATGCTGGAGACAGCTATATAAATACTTCAATTTCTTCTATACCTATTTGTTTGCCTTTGTACCTAAAATACAGTGCTGAGCGAAAAAAAAATTATAGACCTTATTTGCTTTGGGGCGGTGGCGCTTATATTGATTTAGGCAGAAACAAGGACAAAGCCGTATTGCTCAAACCATTAGATTTTTATACTGAATTTGGTGTAGGCTGCGATTTGTACTTTTCGTTTTTTAAGCTAGCACCCGAATTAAAATTTGGTCTCGGATTAAATAATGTTTTAACTCCTTATGATGAAAGAAATACAGGTAATACTGCCGATAATAGATTGTATTCTATTCCCCTTTCTAAATTAACGTCGCGTATGATAACATTATCTTTTAATTTTGAATAAGTAATATTTTTGCAAAAAAAAGACAATTGAGAATTCCCAATTGTCTTTTTTAGAGTGAGTGAACAAAATGCAGACTTTATAGACTATCAATAGATTTTATGGTATTAGCCATTGCTAATTGCCAGTCGATGAATAATTTGCGGAAATAAGCTTTCACTAGTTGTGGGTTGTTTTTCCCATCGGGACGATTGGCACGCAAGATATATTCTTTTCTAAGTGCCATAACATTTATTACTAGAGTGTCAATCTTTTCATTGTCAACATCTTTGGATATTAAACAACGAAAATAAATGTCGGTAATTAATTCGGATGTTACAAATTTAATTGTTTTTTTTAGCTTTTTGCGACTTGCCATAAGAATGTTATTATTGTTTTTTTTATTTGTACAAAAATAGTTCATTATTATTGTATTACAATTTAAATGCTTCTTTTTTAGTTTAATAATTTAATGCTGATTTAGCTGAAAGAAGAATAAACAACACATTTCACGAATTATTAGCACCTTAATTATTTACATAGTTTTGTGCAAAAGTTTTATCTGTTAAGGTCAGAGTGACTAAAAACCAATATATTTACTATGATTTCAACTTATAAAAATCAGTTTTACTACCTTTTTTTCTCTTTTTTATTCACTGTTGGCTTATCGTCGTGCAACGATGATGTGTTCTCCACAAATCCGGATAATAAACTTTCGTTTTCTACCGACACGCTTTCGTTCGACACCGTATTTACATCGGTGGGAAGTGCTACAGCAAAAATAATGGTTTACAATAGAAATAATGTTGCTCTAAATATTGGCAGTATTCGCATTGTAGGTGGAAAGGAGTCGTATTTTCATGTAAATGTTGATGGCAGTTTAAATGAAAATAATCAATTTGAAAGTATTGAAATTCGTGCCAACGATAGTCTATATGTTTTTGTGTCGGTAACCATTGATCCTACGAAGGAAAATACCCCCCTTGTAATTGAAGATTTGTTGACGTTTGAAACCAACGGCGTAAAGCAGAATATTCAAATACAAGCAATCGGGCAGAATATCAAGAGGCTTTTAAATGTGAGGATTAAAAATGATTCTACGTTAAATGATTCATTACCTTATGTGGTTTATGGTAATTTGGTGGTTGATTCGGCCAAAACGCTAACTTTAAATCCTGGTTGTAAATTGTATTTTCATAATAATGCCAATTTGGTGGTTTATGGAAATTTAAAAGCAAGTGGCACCAAAGAAAAGCCCATTTTAATGCGTGGTGATAGGTTGGACAATATCAAGTTTTCTACTCCATTCCCATACAATAATGTTGCTGGACAATGGGGCGGTATTTATTTACTTTGGAGTGGAGCTACGCATGTGCTTCAGCATGTGAATATGAATAGTGGATATGTAGGTATTTATTTGTTCAATAATGATAGAAGTTCATTGCCGTCGTTGTCACTTACAAATTGCAGAATACATAATTTTTTGCTTTACGGTTTGATAGTTCAAAATGCTAACATTACAGCTATAAATACTGAAATTACAAATAGTAGTAGTTTTAGTGTGTATTTGAATGGTGGGTCTCACGAATTTGCACATTGTACTATCGCTAACTACTTCAATAATAGTAATGTCCAGCCAGCTTCGCGCGATAAAAAACCAGCCGTAATGATAATGAATTTAAACCGAGTGGCTCCTATGGAGAGTCGGTTTTATAATTGCATTGTAAGTGGTAGTTCCGAAAACGAGTTCAGTTTGGCTACACGTTTTGAAAATCAGTATAATGGTACTTTTAAAAATTGTTATATCAAGAAAACGAAAGCTTCTGAATTGCCTCAATTTACGGGTATAAAGTGGGCTAATAAAAATGATACGGTGTTTAAGAGTATTCGCTATGATTATGAGAAGAAAACGTATTTTGACTTTATGCTAGATTCTGTATCTCCCGCCCGTGGAATTGCAGATAAAACCATTGCGCGGAAGTATCGGTTTGATATTAATGGAAATAGTAGAATGGCAGATGGTGCGCCTGATGCAGGTGCTTATGAATGGAAATCGAATAAGGAATAGGCTTCTGGAGTAAAAAACCAGATGACCTTTTTTTATAACATGGATTGACTAAAAACCCGAACTCAATAAAAAATAATAAGATTATTTGTGTAGAATAACTATCTCAAAGGTTTGTTGTTTAAATTTGCTAATCATCTGGGATATTAGGCACTGTTTATAACAATCAAAACTCGCATAATTCCCCTTTAGAGGGGTGCCCAAAGGGCGGGGTGGATAATTCCCCTTTAGGGGTTAGGGGTCGATTTCTTAAAACCGTTTCTTCACCATCACCCTAATTCCATTTGGTACAACTTTTACACAAATTTTTGTTCCTTCCTCATAAGGTTCACCGTCGTAATGAAATGGACCTGGCTCATCCCGCGTAAGTGTAATTTTATCTGTGCGTAATGTGGTCATAAATAAATCTTTGTCAATAGTTTTAGCGAAAAGTTGAAGTGCCAGGGTGGGAATAGCTATAATGGGAAAATTACTCATAATAGAAATGTCTATTTTACCGTCTTGTACACTAGCTTGAGGTGCAATATAGGCATTGTTGCCCCATTGCGAAGCATTAGCAAATGTGAGCACAAAGGCCTTTGCTGTTAGGTCGATACCCTCTCCAATTAAATGATAATTTTGAGATTTGTAGCTAAAATATCCCGTAATTATCTTCTCAATATAGCTCATTATTCCCCTTTTGTCTCCTTTGGCAAACTCAGTGCTAACATACGCATCAAATCCTGTTCCGCAGGTGCAGAAAAATGGTCTGCCGTTTACTATCCCATAATCCATTAAGATTGACTCCGAATTATTAAGCTGTTGAATGGCTTTTATTTCATTCATTGGAATGTTTAAATGACGAGCAAGTCCATTGCCTGAACCCATAGGGATAATTCCAAGAGAGGTTTTGGTATTAATTAATGCACGGCCAACCTCATTAACAGTGCCATCTCCACCAACTGCCACCACAATTTGAAACTTTCGCACAACAAAAGCCTTTGCCAGCTCAGTTCCATGGCCAGGGTGGTCAGTAACTACTATTTCAGAGTCATAAATTGTAGCATCCAACTCCCGTTCTATTATTTCGTTAAAGTCTTTCTTTTTACTAGTTCCAGAAATTGGATTAATTATGAAAGCAATTTTGATTTTCATTTATATGTTTTACGTATTTTATTTTAACTGATAGCGAGTAAAGATACAGATTTCTTAAGTCTAACTTATTGTTAATGATATGTTTTCCTTAATTCTCACGTTTTAAAACAAATTAGGTCTTCTTTTTTTTGCTTCCTCCAAACTCAACAAATCCGGTTTCTTAGTCTGTTTCTGACGCAATGTTTCGTATTCAGCGGCAATGTCTGCTTCATAAGCCAAATGGTTTTTATCGCTCATAAGTTGTGCCACTACAAAAGTATTGACCGACGCATCTTTTACATGAATAACTGGTCCACCGTAGTTTGGGGCAATTTTCACTGCTGTATGAATTTTGGAAGTAGTAGCACCGCCAATTAACAAAGGAATAGTCATGCCCGCTTTTTGCATTTCGGTAGCTACTATCGTCATTTCCTCCAACGAAGGCGTTATCAATCCGCTCAAACCTACAATATCCACTTTCTCTTCAATGGCTCTACGAATAATGGTTTCGGTAGGTGTCATTACGCCCAAGTCAATCACTTCGAAGTTGTTACAAGCCAGCACTACCGCCACAATGTTTTTGCCGATATCGTGTACATCTCCTTTTACGGTAGCAATCAGGAATTTACCTGCAGACGAACTTTGTCCCGGCACTTTCTGTTTTTCAATTTCTGGCTGAATAATAGCCACCGCTTTTTTCATTGTGCGGGCTGTTTTCACCACTTGTGGCAAAAACATTTTTCCTGCACCAAACAAATCGCCCACTATGTTCATACCGCTCATCAATGGTTTTTCGATAATATCAATGGCGGTATCATATTGTGTCAACGCTTCAGCTAAATCCTCTTCCAAAAAGTCGCTAATCCCTTTTATCAAAGCATATTCCAACCGGCCTTGCAATGGACGTGAACGCCATTCGTCCACTTTTTCTGCTTTTACGCCAGTAGCCTGATTTTTTACTTTTTCGGCCAATTCAATCATTCGTTCCGTAGCATCGGGGCGACGGTTGAGCACTATATCTTCCACATGTTCTAACAATTCTGGCTCAATGTCTGCATAAATTTGCAACATGCCCGCATTCACAATCCCCATGTCCATCCCAGCTTGAATGGCATAATATAGAAACACGCTGTGAATGGCTTCGCGAACGCCATTATTTCCTTGAAACGAGAATGACAGATTGCTTACACCGCCACTAATTTTGGAGTATGGAAGGTTTTCTTTTATCCAACGAGTAGCGTTAATAAAATCAACACCATAGTTGTTATGTTCCTCAATGCCAGTAGCAATTGCCAATACATTGGGGTCGAAAATTATATCTTGAGGCGGAAAACCAATCTTATCAACCAATAAATGATAAGCGCGACTACAAATTTGAGTTTTACGATCAAAGCTATCCGCCTGACCTTTTTCGTCGAATGCCATCACGATAACTGCAGCTCCATAAGCCCGCACTTTTCTAGCTTTGTTGAGGAAATCTTCCTCGCCTTCTTTTAAACTGATAGAATTTACGATACATTTGCCCTGCAGGCATTTAAGCCCAGCTTCTATCACTTCCCATTTAGAAGAATCGATCATGATAGGCACACGAGAAATTTCAGGCTCGGAAGCTAAGTAATTAAGGAAAGTAACCATTTCCTGTTTGGAATCTAACATGGCATCATCCATATTGATATCAATGATTTGCGCTCCATCTTCCACTTGCTTACGAGCTATGGTGAGTGCTTCCTCGTATTTTTTCTCGTTAATCAGGCGCAGAAACATGCGTGAACCAGCCACGTTGCAACGCTCGCCAATGTTGACGAAAAGGGTGCGGGGAATTTCGGCTTCAACATACGACCTCGCCCCCTGGAGCTCTCTTTCATCTGACCTCACCCCCTGCTCATCTCCTTCATTCGACCTCTCCCCCTGCCCCCTCTCCCGGGGAGAGGGGATAGTTACTTCATCAATTATATTGTTCTCTATTTCCTTTTCATCTGCTTTTTGCGAAGCATAAGATATTGAAGTGCGAGGAGGAGTTGCTTTATTTTCAAGGTATTCTTTTATTTTGTCTGCTACATTAATTGCATTTTCGAGTATTTCTTCATTTGTAAAGCGAATAACATCATAGCCCTGCGTTTTGAGTATGCGAGTTCGTTCTTCATCTTGTTTTATATTGTTTGGATTTTGATGAATTCCTCCATCAACTTCAATAATTACACGTTTTTCAATGCAAACAAAATCAGCAATATATCCATCAACAGGTTGTTGACGTTTAATTTTAAAACCTGTATTTTTTCTTCTTAATTCTTGCCAAAGCGCATCTTCTGCCTCTGTCTGATTACGACGAAGTTCTTTTGCTATTGGATGTAAAAACTTCCAATTTTCGGCATCTGATGTAAAATACTCTGGTCTTGTTCCCCTCTCCTCACTTGATGAGGTAGAAGATTCATTTATATTCAAACTTAAGTTTTGGAGAACTTGTCTTGTCCCCCTCTCCTCGGGAGAGGGGTTAGGGGAGAGGTCATATGAGTGAGGAGAGGCCAGGGGTGAAGTGATTTCCAACAATTCCAACCCACTCAAAACCAAACTCCTACTTGCAGCCTTCACTTCTCTCACTTCTGCACCTTCAATCAATGCACCATAAGCTGCAATATGAGCTGGCGAAGTACCGCAACATCCGCCAATGATATTCACCAGTTTTTCATCGAAATACTCTTTCACCTGCACCGCCATCATTTCCGGCGATTCGTCATATTCACCAAACTGATTTGGCAAACCAGCATTGGGATAAGCACTTACATACCAAGAGGAATGAGCCTCCAAATGAACAATTCAAGCCCACCGATAGCAAATTAGCATGTGAAATGGAAGCCAAAAACGCACGGATAGTCTGTCCAGATAAGGTTCGTCCACTCTTGTCGGCAACGGTTGCTGAGAGCATGATTTCCACTCTTTTGCCCAGTTCAGTCATGGCTTCTTCGGCAGCAAAAATAGCCGCTTTGGCATTGAGCGTGTCAAAAATGGTTTCTATCAATAACGCATCAACGCCACCTTCAATCAATGCCAGAATTTGCTCTTTGTAAGCCACCACCAAATCATCAAAACTGACAGCGCGATACGCAGGATTGTTCACGTCGGGCGACATGGACGCGGTTTTGTTTGTGGGACCTACCGCACCCGCTACAAACCTTGGTTTATCAGGGTTCTTTGCCGTAAATTCATCTGCAGCCTGACGCGCCAATCGTGCGCCGGACTCCGCCATGCCGTAATCGTCCATCGAGATGGTTTGCGCATTGAAAGTATTGGTCTCAATAATGTCAGCTCCTGCTTCCAGGTATTCGGTATGAATGGTACTGATTATATCCGGCTGTGTTAGTACCAGCAGGTCATTATTCCCTTTCACAAGGCTTCCCCATTGGGCAAAGCGAGATCCACGATAATCTGTTTCACCGAGTTTGTATCGTTGTATCATTGTTCCCATCGCGCCATCCAAAACGAGGATCCGATGTTCGAGTGCTTTTCTTAATTTCATGATTGATTTGTTTAAAAGAGAACCACTATCCCACCCGCGATAGCTATCGCGGGCTATCGAGGAGGGAATGAGGTATGTATTGTTTATGAAAAACTTCTATTGAATAATTACTATAAAAATCAATTCAATTTAACTAGCTACTAGGAGTATTTCTGAACCCCAATTAAACTTCCCCGTAAATTTCTAGCAAGTAAAAACCGAGTTTTCAAACGGAAACAGATAGCAAGTCTTTCCCTAATTGATGAAATGCTACTTCTATTTTTTTTGCTTGCCGAGGAAGTGGTTTACTCACTCCACTAGCATAATGATTTAGTTGGCGTTGGTTTATACCAGTAAGCATCTCAAGTGCAGAAAATCCAATTATCTTTTTGTAAAAATGCAACAAACTTTCCACGGTAAATTTATAATCTAACTCATATTCACTATCAAACACAGCGGGATATTTATCTTGGTCCTTTTTGGCACAGTCAATATAGAATTGAATACTTTCTGTGACTTCCCGTTTTAGGTCAACAAATGAGCCTGTTACAGCAACTACAAACCCATCAATTATATCCAAATTAGCACAATAACCGTTGGGTGTTTTTTCTACATTTACTTTTACTTTTTTCATTTTGCTCATTTTAATGTGGTTAGAACAATAATCCCGATTGATTCTCAATTGATTTCAATAAAAATCCAGTTGCATCACCAGACGGTTTACCATTGACAGTTGTTTTACCTTTTTTGGTTGGGTGTCTAAATTGTCTGTGACTTCCAACCTGATGTACTAAAAACCAGCCATCATCTTTTAGTGCTTTCAGAACGGCTGAGATTTTAATAACTTTCATTTCAACTTCATTTATGATTATCTTAACACTTACAAAAGTAGTAAATCTACTATTCTAAACCTATTGTTTTACGAATTGTTTACAGACAAAAGGAAATTCTTAACTTATTATTGTGATATCAAATAAAAACGCCATAAGAATAATCTCACAGCGTCTTTAATTATGAATTATGCATTAAAAATTATGCATTAAGAATAAGTCCTTTTCCAGTCATTTCTTTTGGTTTTTCGATGCCCAAAATCTGACAAATAGAAGGAGCCACATCGGCCAAAATACCATTTTCTACTTTTGCATGTTTGTTTTCAGTTACATAAATAAATGGAACCGGATTCAAAGAGTGCGCCGTATTTGGTGAACCGTCGGCATTTTCGGCAAAGTCAGCATTACCATGGTCGGCAATGATAATCACTTCGTAACCATTCGTTTTTGCGGCTTCCACCACTTCTTTCACGCTGTTATCAACCGTAGTAACTGCTTTCTGAATGGCTTCGTAAACACCGGTATGTCCCACCATATCGCCGTTGGCAAAGTTGAGGGCGATAAAATCGAACTTCTGAGTTTTGATGGCAGCCACCAATTTTTCAGTCACTTCCGGTGCGCTCATTTCAGGTTGTAGGTCGTAAGTAGCCACTTTTGGTGAAGCCACCAAGATGCGCTCTTCGCCTTCAAATTCACTTTCGCGACCACCTGAGAAAAAGAAAGTTACGTGAGCAAATTTTTCAGTTTCGGCAATACGCAATTGCTTCAATCCCAACGAAGAAACATATTCTCCCAATGTGTTTTGAACATTATCTTTGTCGAAAATTACGTGCAATCCTTTGTAGCTCGAATCGTAAGGCGTCATGCAATAATACTCCAACGGAATGGTCATCATTCCTTCTTCCGGCATGTCTTTTTGAGTCAATACCACGGTCAATTCTTTGGCGCGGTCGTTACGGTAGTTGAAGAAAATCACTACATCGCCTGCTTCAATGGTTGCCAACGGTTTTCCGTTGGCATCAACAGCTACGATTGGATTCACGAATTCGTCGGTCACGCCTGCATCATACGACGCTTGCATGGCTGCTACCACATCAGTAGTAGGTTCGCCTACACCATTCACCAATAAATCGTACGATTTTTTTACGCGATCCCAACGTTTATCGCGATCCATGGCGTAATAGCGGCCAATCACAGAAGCAATTTTACCACCCGATTGGGCTGTGTGTTGTGCCAATTGTTCCAAAAATCCTTTTCCGCTGCGTGGGTCGGTATCGCGACCGTCCATAAAACAATGAACGAAAGCATCTTCTACGCCGTATTCTTTGGCAATATCGCAAAGTTTAAATAAATGGTCGAGTGAGCTATGTACGCCACCATCAGACACCAATCCCAAAAAGTGAATTTTCTTTTTATTATCACGAGCATA
>JAIFKQ010000090.1 GCA_020049515.1 Paludibacter sp.
GAAATTGAATATCAGCTGATTATTTTTTCTTAAAAATTGAATTACAAGGATGTAAATAGGATAAATTGAAGTCACACAAGGGACAAGCGACCCGCTCTTTGCGTTCAAAAAAATTAAATCGACTTATCAGCAGACTCAAATAAAAAAAGTACTTATTATGGAAAATAAGAAAGCGTTACTGCCCTCACAATATGAAGAACTTGTTGGAGTATTAAAAAATCGTTTTGAGAAAAACATGAATCGCCACAAAGGAATTGAGTGGTTAAAAATACAAGAAAAGTTTGAAGCGAAGAATGAAAAATTGTGGTCGTTAAATGAAATGGAACGTACTGGGGGCGAACCGGATGTGGTAGGACAAGACCAAGGGACTGGAGAATATATTTTTTATGATTGTTCGGCAGAAAGCCCAAAAGGTCGTAGAAGTATTTGCTACGACCTTGAAGCGTTGGAATCAAGGAAAGAAAATAAACCCCAAAATAGTGCTATAGAGATGGCAAATGAAATGGGGATTGAGATTTTAACGGAGCAAGACTACCGAAAATTTCAGCAGCTTGGAATCTTCGACACTAAAACGTCGAGTTGGGTAGAAACTCCATCAGAGATTAGACTATTGGGAGGCGCTCTATTTTGCGATCGTCGCTACAACGAGGTTTTCGTATATCACAACGGTGCTGAATCGTATTATGGAGTGAGAGGGTTTCGTGGTAAGTTGAGAGTATAAAATTGAGTTCTGTCGTTTTCAAAGAATCTAATCATTTCAATTTAAGCGAATAAATCATTAAATAAATCCATTTTACGAAAGCATCCAGTTCTTGTATTTTTAGGGTAAAATGAATTTCATTACTTATTTTATTGACAAAAAAAGCGTGTTATTTATCTTAAATACCTGTTAAAAATTGACTTGAAAAATCAAACAAACAATCCATTAAAATACATCCATATCACATATCGCACAAATTTTCCAACCAACATAGATAGTGCTACAACCCACCAACGGCATCTAAAAAAACCTGATGCAACGGCAATAATATCTCCTATGCCTGGCAAGAATGAGAAAAATGCAAACCAATCACCGTATTTGTGAATTTTGTCGGTAAATTTCTCAATTTTCTCTTTTTTTATACGAAAATACTTTTCAATCCATTCCATTTTGCCGAAAAGCCCTAAATAATAACAGGTCATGCCTCCCAGCCAATTACCTAAAGTAGCCACAAATACACATGACCAAGCATCGAAACCGCCAAATACCATTGCCGAAAAAACAACTTCGGAACTAAATGGCACAACGGTAGCCGCTAAAAAAGAAGCTATAAAAAGTCCAAGTAAGCCAAGCTCAGTAAATCCTAACATGTATTAAGAATAGTAATAAATAATAATGGATTGTTACCCCGAATAAGCATTGAAGGAAAAACTGGTAAATAAAAAAAAATGCAATTTTATATTTTGAAGAATTTTGAGGCGGCATAAAATATATTTAATACAAGAAATAGAATAAAAAGATATACATAAAAATTATTATTTTTTAAAGTAAATGCATGTGAAACTAATACTGAATATACAAATGCAATAATGGGCAAAAACACAGCAAACTGTTGGTTAAACACAAAAATCAGTATTAAGGTAGAAACCAATTGCAGAATTAAAAAATTGAGATTAACCCGAGTATTCATTGCATCGCTATAAGCGTTGGAATACATCCCCACTAAATTAACAATAGCTATTATTGTAAGTAAGGTATAATAAATTATTTGGGGTATAGAATAAGATGCTATATTAATACCAACATACAAATTCATTGAAAATAAAGTTGTCAAATCAAAATCAGATTGAAAAACAAATAGCCCACCAATATAGAGCAACCATGGAGCTAATGCACCAAATATAGATGCCAGAAAAGTACGAAGTGAAAAACTTTGAACCATTATAAACCCAGCCCAACATACTGGAATCAAGAAAATAATTGGCTGAATAAATAAACTTGCCAAACTTAACATTAAGCTACACATAAAAGCTTTTTCTGAAGCTTTTGGGTCTCGTGGCATTCCAAAAAAATAAAATAACGAGAAAATATAAAGCGTTAAAGAAATATGCGAACCATTTATTGAATGTGTGTCGCTCCAACTTCCCATTAAAAGTAAAAAAATAAGTATGGGCAAAAACGTTCGAGTACGGATGAGTGTGTATTTATTATTTAGCTGAGCCAATAAAAAGGCATTCAACAAGTTGAACGAAAAACTTAACAAATAAGAAACCAGTGAGTTTGGGATAAAAAGCAATAGTAAAAAATCAACAAAGATATTATTTGTATCTGGTGCTGCATGAATATTATGAATGAAAAAAGTGGACATCCACAATGCAAAACAAAACCCAACGGAGAGAACCGCTAAAGGAATACTTGGTACAATAATATTTTTTAAAGATATTTTCATTCTGCAATTAAATGATTAAAGTTGTTCATTTTTTTTCAATTACAACCAAACGCAAGCAACCGATTGTAAATAAGCTGCTTGCATTTTATTTTATCTAACAACCCTTACTTCAACCCTCTTTTATTCAACAAGGCATCGGGATTTGGCTCTGCGCCTCTAAAAGCACGATACAATTTCATTGGTTCGTCGGAGTCTCCACGTTCCAAAATGTTCTTTCGGAAAGCTTTTGCAACTGTGGGATTATAGATGTCACCTGTTTCTTTGAAGGCTTGAAATGCATCAGCATCGAGCACAGCCGCCCATGTATAACTATAATATCCAGCATTATAACCGCCACCAAACACATGATTGAAAATAGTACTGCGGTATCTCACAATAATTTCAGGAATCATTCCCATACGTGCCAACGATGCTTTTTCGAATGCATCCACGTCAAAATCTGCTGTATCTTTAATAACATGATAATCCATATCTAGCAATGAAGCGGATAGTAATTCGGTGTTTACAAAACCCTGATTGAAGGTACTAGCCAATTGAATTTTATCCATTAATGCTTTTGGCATCACTTCACCCGTTTTGTAATGCAGCGCGTAAGTTTTCATTACTTCAGGCTCCCAGCACCAGTTTTCCATAACTTGCGACGGCAGTTCCACAAAATCTCTCGAAACATTTGTACCCGAAAGACTTGGGTAGGTAACCTGCGTTAACAAACCATGCAATGCGTGACCATATTCGTGAAAAAGAGTTTCCACTTCGTCCATATTCAAAAGCGACGGTTTATCGGCTGTAGGTTTGGTGAAGTTACCCACGTTGCAAATGATAGGACGATGATTTACACCGTCTTTAATGTACTGCTCAGTAATATTATTCATCCATGCGCCAGCACGTTTTCCGGGGCGTGGAAAATAATCGGTATAAAGTACTCCAATAAAAGTTCCATCGGCATCTGTCACTTCAAATGCTTCCACATCTGGATGATAAACAGGCATATTGTCTAATTTCTTGTATTTAAGACCATACAATTTGGTTGATAAATCGAATACTCCCTGACGCACATTTTCAAGCTTAAAATATGGCTTCAGCACTTCTTCGTCTAAATCGAACTTTGCTTTGCGCAATTTTTCGGAATAATACCACCAATCCCATGCTTCAAGTTTCTGTCCTTTGGCGTCAACATCCATTAGTTTTTGTAATTCAGCAGCTTCTTCTTTTGCTTTGCTAAGTGAAGGTGTCCAAATTGTAGCCAAAAAATCATAAACAGTCTTTGGAGTTTTGGCCATTGTATCATCTAAAATAAAAGCAGCAGAGGTTTCAAATCCAAGCAATTGAGCCTTTTGGGTGCGGAGTTTCATAATGGTATTGATAACGGCTTTATTATCCTTATCGTTATCATGATTGGCACGTGTGGTATATGCCATTAGAAGTTCTTTGCGCAGCTCGCGATTTTCGCTGTATTGCAACACAGGTATAAAACTGGCCTTTTGAGTGTTAAATAGCCATTTGCCATCCATTTTAGCCGCTTTAGCCGCTTCAGCCGCAGCCTGACGTACACTTTCGGGCAGTCCAACAAGGTCTGATTCATTATCAATCACTTTTTTAAAGGCATTGGTTTCGTCCAATACATTTTGACCAAAAGTCAATTCTGCAAGGCTGAGTTTTTTATTTATCTCACGTAGCTGAATTTTTTGTTCAGCATTCAAAGCCGCGCCACTTCGTACAAAATTTCTGTGATATTTTTCCAGAAGCCTGTTTTGCTCAGGTGTTAAGTTTAGTTGTTCACGGCCATCAAAAAGTGCTTTTACACGAACGAATAGTTTTTCATTTAGGTAAATATTATCATTGTGATCTGACAATAATGGCGAAACTTCTGTGGCAATTTTACTCATTTCTTCATTCGTTTCGGCCGAATAAAGATTATAAAATACGGATGACACTTTTTTTAGCAACTCACCACTAAAATCCAATGCTTCTATGGTATTGGCAAATGTAGCTGGTTGAGCATTATCGACAATGGCATCAATTTCGGCTTGTTGTTGTTTTATTCCTTCGGCAAAGGCAGGCTTATAATGCTCATTTTTAATAAGTTCGAAAGGAGGTGCCCCATATTTATTTTTATAGGTTTCAAAAAAAGGATTATCGCTTTTTGCGCATCCCATAAGGATTATTCCTGTCATAAGGGTCAATGCTATTTTTTTCATTTGCTTGTTATGTGGAGAGAATTAGAAATTTAAAGCCACAAAGATACATGTTTTTTTGTATTAAAATACAAGTAATTGTACAATTTTGCACTTTATAACCCTTTATTATAGGCTGAATAATCCAACTTTATCACCTTCATTTTATCATTCTGCAGTTGTTCTATCAACTCATCTACGCCATTAAATTTTTTCTCATCTCGAATTTTGGTTATAAATTCAATCTCAACAGATTGATTGTAAATATCTTCGTTGAAATCCAATATATGAACTTCTATACTAATGCTGTTTTCACTGGTTAAAGTAGGACGAGTCCCGATATTCAACATTCCTTTAAAATGTTTTTTATTCCAATAAAACACGACAGCATAAACGCCTATAGCTGGAACAATTTTATTTTCATTGTCAGGAAAAATATTAGCAGTAGGAAATCCTATTTTCCTGCCAATTTTGAAGCCTCCCGTTACTTTGCCTTTTAAATGATAAGGGTAAGTAAGCATACGGTTGGCGAGCTGCACATTTCCATCTAACAAAGCTAATCTTATTTCAGAAGAACTAATAAAACGATCCAAATCCGTTTTATATCGCTTAGCTTCAACAAGTTTAATTCCTAAAGATTGACCATATTTTTCATATTCCAAAAAACCCTCCAATCTATTGTGACCAAATCTATGATCATGACCCACCAGTAAAGTGTGTACATTATACTGGTTTTTCAAAATAGTTTTAAGAAATTCGTAGGCCGATAATTGTGCTATTTCAGCATTAAAATCTAAAACAATACAAGTATCAACCCCTGTGGTTTCAATTAGCGATATTTTCTCCTCTAAAGTGGAAATTAAATCTGGTTTGAAATCTGGATTTATGACACTTCGAGGATGTTTTGCAAAAGTAATAACTGCACTTTCAATGCTTTGAGATTTTGCAATCCCCTTCAATTGTTCAATTAAAAACCGATGGCCAGCATGCACTCCATCAAAAATACCCACCGTAGCTACGCAGGGTGGAAGGCTAGAGGATGAAGATTGATAAACTATACGCATTGAATAACTGTTCAAATTTTTTCTGCAAAAGCGGGATTAACGACTGATAATTTAACTAATACAGAATACATATTCTTGGTTCAATAAAAAGTGCACTCTATTAAAACAGATTTTATCCCCCAAAAAACTTTATTGAACAATTTCATTAACAACTCCAAATCGATATTATTAAACATTCTGCTAATTTGCTATCAGAAAATGTACATATTAATCAAAATAGTTGCCATAACTTCTATAATGTAGTTCAGTATGTATAAATACCTTTTCTAGTTCACTAAATATTATTGGGCACAATAGGTAATTTTGGGTATAACTATTGGCAATGAATTAAAAAGGTCTTCCTATTTATAAAAAACTCAACATAATGAGCTATTTAAATGTGCAATTCATTGATCTTTAGATTAAAAAGAAACAACATTGATATAAAGAAACGGAGAAAAAAGTGAGTGTTTAGAACAAAAAAACCACTTACAAAATACATTGTAAGTGGTTGATTTTCATTGTGGGCCCAACTGGGCTTGAACCAGTGACCCCCTGATTATGAGTCAGGTGCTACTAACCAACTGAGCTATAGGCCCCACATCTTGTATCTTTGCAAAGCGAATGCAAAAGTAGTAAAATTTGTGTTACTGCAAAAATTATCTATCAATATTTTATCTCAAATGAAAGAATTTAGCAATATTTCCACCCTTATTTTTGATTTTGGAGGGGTGCTTATCAATTTAGATTTAAACCAGTGTATATTAAACCTCAAGAAGTTAGGTCTTGTGGAGGTAGAAAAATACTTAAGTAATTTTGGTCAAAAAGATTTTTTCCTACAATTTGAAAAAGGTCAAATTGGAACTGAAAAATTTAGAGAAGAGATACGCAAACTAACCCCAAAAACACTTACCGACTCTGAAATTGATGCAGCATGGTGCTCCTTTTTGTGCAATATACCAGTAGAAAAACTAGAAATGCTATTGGAATTGAAAAAAAAATACAGAATTATCATGTTAAGCAACAGCAACCCATTGCATATTGAAGTGAGTGCAGCTGGCGAATTTGAAAAAGCTGGAACAAAAATTACAGATTATTTCGATAAATGTTATTTTTCATATCAAATGAAAATGGCCAAACCTGATCCGGAGATTTTTACAACTTTACTTGCTAGCGAAAAAGTGGAAGCAATTAAATGTTTGTTTCTTGATGATGGACCCAAGAATATAGAACAAGCAGACAAATTGGGATTTCAAACTTATTTGGTGAGTGCAAACGAAGATTTAAGCTTTTTGTTGGAATTATAGCAACTCGTATTCAATCAGTTATATTCATTGTTCGATTTCTTTTTACGTTTATTCTATCATTTTACTACCGTACAATAATGATAGGTTTTACTACTTTATTTTTTGGAAAATATACTATGAGAATAACTTCCATTTTTCAGTTATTACTGTTAGTTTGCTTAAATTCAACGGCACAAAATCACGAGAAACGAAACTTCAAAGTAATGTGTTACAATGTTGAAAATTATTTTGATTGTGTTGACGATTCGCTCACAAATGACAGCGAATACTTACCCATGGGTATGCGTGGATGGAACAACACAAAATATCAAAAAAAGCAAAACAACATAGGCAAAGTGATTACTTACATTGGTGGCTGGGATGCTCCTGCATTGGTGGGATTGTGCGAAATTGAAAGCGAAAAAGGACTATATGATTTGACTCATTATTCGGGATTAAAAAATTTAAGATATAAATACTTACATCACGAATCGCCCGATGCTCGTGGCATTGATGTAGCTTTACTCTATCAGCCCCGTATGTTTAAACCAATTCATAATGAGGCAATAAACATCATATTTCCTCATGCGCCTGCCAGTAAAACCCGCGATATTTTATTTGCTTCAGGTGTAATTCCAACAGGTGATACTTTGCATATATTTGTTTGTCACTTTCCGTCGAGGTTAGGCGGCGAATTAGAATCGGAAGACCGACGTATGTATGTAGCCTCGGTGGTTCGGTTAAAAGTAGATAGTATTTTTGCAATTAATCAAAATTCCAATATTATAATAATGGGCGATTTTAACGATTATCCCAATAATAAGAGTATGGCTGAAGTATTGAAAGCGGAACCAATAACAGATGTAATCTCAACAAAAAGTCTATATAATTTGATGTATAAACTTCACGCCTCAGGAAAGGGATCTAACAAACATCAAGGCGAATGGGGTGCTTTGGACCAAATGATTGTGTCGGGTAGTTTGCTTAAAACCAACCACTCAATTTTCACAATTCAAAGCGATGTTCATTTTTTCGATGCAGATTTTTTGCTGGAAAACGACAAAACATTTTTGGGAAAACAACCGTTTAGAACTTACGTGGGCATGAAATATCAAGAAGGATTTTCAGACCATTTGCCCATTTATACCGATTTTTGGTATTAAATAGATAAAATGCACTCTTGATTTAAAAATTTATTTTTATGCATTAGAATTTATTTTTTTACTTGTGTGTTACATTACTCAAATTCATCAAAACATATCGCTCTTATGACAGACATTCAGCTATTTATCCCCTGCTATATCGATCAATTTTATCCTGAGACTGGATTCAACACCATTAAAATTTTGGAAAAAGCTGGATGCAAAGTACATTATAATACGGAACAGACTTGTTGCGGTCAGCCTGCCTATAACAGTGGCTATTGGAAAGAATCTGCTAGCTTGGCCGAAAAATTCCTCACCGACTTCCAGCCCAACATGCCAATTGTATCACCTTCAGGTTCCTGTTCAAGTTTTGTAATTCATCACTATCAAAAAGTGTTGGCAGAAAAACCTGAATTACTAGCTCGACATGCACAAATTAAAAATTCGGTGTATGAATTGTCCGATTTTTTGGTAAACAAATTAAAAACAGAAAAGCTGGGAGCTAAATTTCCACACAAAGTAACTTTTCACGATTCATGCTCTGCGCTACGAGAGTATGGCATTAAGGATGAACCACGGTTACTGCTAGCTCAAGTTGAAGGATTAGAACTTATAGAAATGGACGAATGCGAAACCTGCTGTGGATTTGGTGGCACTTTTGCGGTAAAAAACAATGCAGTTTCTGTAGCCATGGCCGAAAATAAAGTACGTAATGCTTTGGCTACTGGCGTTGAATATATTATTAGCACCGAAGCCTCCTGCTTGATGAATATAAACGGTTATATTGCAAAAAACAGATTGCCCATAAAAGGGGTGCATTTAGCCGATATCCTCGCAAGTGGATATTGAGAAGAAGTAGTTTTTAAATAAATTATTGATTGACATTTTACTTTTCATCAAAATGTATTCTGGTATTTCAATTTTTATAAACAACTCAAATTATGAAAAAAACAGCCTTGCTTGCTCCGTTTCTATTGTTTTGTATTCAACTGTATTCAATAAATCCAATTGATAGTTTTATCAATAACAAACTGCTGGAAAATGCGAGCATCAGTTTGTTGGTAAAGGATATGGATACAAATCAAAAGCTATTCGATTTTAAGTCAAAAACGAGTATAATTCCTGCTTCAACGGTTAAATTAATTACTACTGCTACTGCCCTAGAACTATTAGGATCTGATTTCAGTTTTGAAACCAAATTGGAAATTGATGGAAACATTCTGAATGATAGCACATTAACCGGCAATTTATATATCCGCGGTGGAGGTGATCCAACATTGGGTTCTGATTGTTTTGAGAACAATCAATTTATGGACGAATGGGTGAAAATGGTAAGAAAAGCTGGTATCAATAGAATAACTGGACGAATTATTGCCGATGCAAGTCTATTCGATGATGAAGGTGTAAACCCAAAATGGACGTGGGAGGACATTGGCAATTACTATGCAGCAGGTGTTTATGGAATTTCATATCTTGACAATAAGCTAAAAATAACATTACAATCGAATATACTTGGCTCGAAACCAGAAATTGTAAAAACTAGCCCCGTAATACCTGGCTTGATAATAGACAACCGCTTGACAAGTACGAATATTAGCTTTGATAGTGCTTATTTTTATGGTGCACCTCGCTCTAATAATCGAAGTATTTACGGAGAAATTCCAGCTTTTAAATCTGCATTTGTAATAAAAGGCGATATTCCAAACCCTGGATTGCTATTGGCACAAAACTTTAACGAAAAGCTCCAACAAGCAGGCATTAAAACGAGTCTTCCACCAATAGATAATATTGATGTATCTACCAAAAGAAGAATCATTTACACGCATTTTTCTCCACCATTAAGCGATATAATTACGGAAACAAACTTACATAGCAACAATTTGTATGCAGAACACATATTTAGATACTTATCTCTAAAAAACAGTAAGATAGCATCAACAAATGTAGCCATTAAAGTAATAAAATCTTTTTGGAAATCGAAAGGACTACCTGTAGATCAGCTATTTATGTATGATGGTTCTGGATTATCTCCAGTGAATGCTATTTCAGCTAACTTTTTTGTAGATTTACTTATGTACATGGGCACAAAAAGTAAAAATAAGGACGTATTTTATAATTCACTGCCTGTAGCTGGCGAAAGTGGCACCTTATCTACATTCCTAAAAAACAGCTCTTTGCAAGGGAAAGTATTTGCCAAAAGCGGAACGATTTCTCGTGTTAAATGCTATGCAGGTTACATTGATAAAAATGGAAAAAAATATGCTTTTGCTATAATGGTTAATAATGCCAACGGCAGTTCCAAAGCTGTTACAAAAAAAATGGAAGAGTTTTTGTTGTCAATATTCTTAAAATAAAAGGAAATATAGAACCAATAAACTGATGATTAAAAAGGGGAACTGGGGAACTGTAAATTAAGCAAATATGCAATATCGGTTTGTGGAATACACTCTTATCTAGCTCATTAAAAAGCAATCCAATGAATAGCCCACTTTATATAAAACAAACTGCATCAACCAACGGATTGTTGCGACAAATGATTCGGGAAAACAATTTACCTGAAGGTTTTGTGCTCTATACCGATTTTCAATCAGCCGGAAAAGGACAAATGGGGAATAGCTGGGAGTCGGACGAAGGTAAAAATCTTCTTTTCAGCATGGTGCTCTATCCAAAAAACATTGCTCCTTGGGAACAGTTTTTAATATCGCAATTGGTGAGTTTGGCTATAAAAAAAACACTTGACGAATATACTGACGGTATTACTATAAAATGGCCAAATGATATATATTGGCATGATAAAAAAATAGCTGGCATTTTAATTGAAAATTCGTTACAAGGTAAAAATATCAGCTACACTATACTTGGGATTGGGCTCAACGTGAACCAACTTGTATTTGAAAGCGATTCCCCAAACCCGATTTCACTTGGTCAGATTACCAAGAAACTTCATGACGTTAATTCTATCATGGAGGGCATTACACAAAATATTTTACACTTATATAATTACCTCGACAAACAAAAAATACGAGAAATGTACTGGGAAACAATGTATCGAAAAAATGGAATTTACACTTTCCGTGTTGATAATCAAGAATTTAAGGCCAAATTATTTAGCGTACATGCTGATGGGAAACTGGAGTTGGAAACAGTTGATGGTCAATACCAAGGATACTATTTTAAGGAAGTAAGTTTTATAATATAATTTCTTATAACTTAAAAATCTTGTGACATTATAATCCCACTTAAAATTTGTAATTTACAAATTCCATTTTTTAATAAAAAGAAATAGAATGTAAAAAAGATTATTTTGTTCCGATTCGTATTTAAATGCTTACATCAAAAAAAACATGAAACATGAAACCTACTATTTAATCTCTTCAAAATCTACATATTCCCCATCCTTTTTATCAAATATTTTTGTTTTAGAAACAGGCTTTTCAACGTTCTGCTCTTCATTACTGTGCATCGTATTTTTCTTTTTACCAAAACTAAAAATTGAACGTATAAATCCCAGTACGGCAATTATAATGAATAAGCCGACAAACAAAACAAAAATCAATATTGAAAACAGAAAACTCATAATTATTTAGAATTTAATCACTTAATAAAACAGCGAATGCTATAAATTTGACGAGTGATATCGGATTAAAATGTGAAATTAATTATCATCTTTCATTTAAAAAACATCTTTGGCTACACGTTTTACGCTTTGGGTAGCCATCATGCTATAGAAATGAATACTCGGCACACCATGAGCAATTAAATCTTTTGCTTGTTTTGTGCACCACTCCACTCCTACTTCTACAGCTTGTGCATCAGTTTCACATTTTCGCAATTCAATAGCAAATGCTTCTGGAATGTCTGTGTGAAAAATTTTAGGCAATACAGTTAATTGATTTGCAAGGGTAATAGGTTTTATACCTGGAATAATCGGTACGTTAATGTTGTTGGAACGACATTTATCTACAAAATCATAATACTTCTGATTATCAAAAAACATTTGAGTTACAAGGTATTCCGCACCAGCATCTACTTTTTGTTTGGCAAAGAATAAATCTGAGTCCAAATTTGGCGCTTCCTCGTGTTTTTCGGGATAACAGGCCATCCCGTAGGAAAACTTCTCAACAGGGAATTTCATTTTTGAGCCATCAAGAAAAGACCCTTGATTAAATTCATTAACTTGCAATTGCAGCTCTGTGGCATTTTTATGTCCAGTAGGTGCAAAATCACGTTCATGTTTGGCCTTATCGCCTCGTAAAAGTAGCAAATCAGTAATTCCCAAAAATTGCAAATCAATTAATGCATACTCAGTCTCCTCTCTCGAAAATCCGCTGCAAATAATGTGTGGCACTACAGCTATTTTGTACTTATTTTGTATAACAGCTGCAATAGCCACCGTACCAGGACGGTGACGCTCAGACACTTGCTCGAAAAGTCCTTGCGTGTTTTGTTTAAAAACCAACTCACTACGATGTGTAGTAATATTAATATATTTAGGGTCGAACTCACGCAAGGTATCAATGGTTTTAAAAACCGTTGCTATTCCATTGCCTTTTAACGGGGGCAATAACTCAAATGAAAAAGCGGTGGACTTGGCACTTTTAATTTTTTCTACAACACTCATCTACTATTTACATTTAATATTTCTCACTATATATTTGTCATCAAAATTCCAAAACACATGTGTTTTGAAATGCAAAAGTACAAAATAATTTTTAAACTCGTATTCGTTAAACTATTATTACTCCTGAGCCATATTCATCCTAATACTATTTGAAGGCATAAAAACAGAATGCATTATTAACTAAAAGGAAGCACTAGTTATAATTAACTCACAAAATAAAAGTCTTTTAATTCAAATATAATTGGACTGCTGGCGGATTACTTGACGTTAAAATTATCTCAAAAAAAAGAAGTGTTGCTAATCAATTAACTGAAGAGCAACACCTTCATTCAATATATTTATATATTTATGAACATTAAGATGATTAAGAAATAAAGTACTACCTACAAAGTTCGTTTAAAACTTTGATACCTTTTAAATTTTTCAATTTCTTCTTCATTGTCAATACAATCCTCATCATCTGAATTTTCATTATAAGGTTCTATACCAAAATATTTTGTGGCATGCACAAGTTCTTTAATTCTAGAAGGCTCTAATTCTAATATATTACCTACCACTACCAAGTCTGCACCGGCTTCAAATGCTTCAGTTAATTGCTCAGCCGTTTTAATACCACCTCCTACAATAATCGGAATATCAACTCCTCTCGAAACATATTCAATCATTTCACCTGGCACCGGTATATTAGCACCACTTCCAGCCTCTAGGTAAATAATTTTCATTCCCAGCAGCTCTGCAGCCACAGCAGTAGAAAGAGCTATTTCTTTTTTATCACGCGGAATTGGGCGGGTATTGGTCATATATTCAACCGAACTAGGCTTATCACCGTCAACTAAAATATATCCTGTAGGGATAACTTCGATTTCGGTTTTTTTAATTGCTACAGCAGAATTTACATGTTGACCAATTAAAAACTCAGCATTTCGGCCAGATACCAAAGATAAATAAAGCATTGCATCTGCTTTGGTAGATACCTGTGAAGAATTTCCAGGAAACAAAACAATATCCGTGGTAACCTCTTCTTTTAGTAAATCAATTAAAGAGTCGATTGACAATTCTGTGTGGCTTCCACCAACAAAAATAAAATCAGGGACATCACTTTTTAGTGCTGCAATAGTACCAGATAGAACTCTACCTTTACATTTGTCGGGGTCAAGAAGCACCGCCAACATTTTATTGTTTTTTTCTCGATTGACTTGAATCTTTTTGTACGTGTCTTTCATTGTGAATAATTTTTTTTAAGCCCTGCAATACACCAAGGTGTATTCAGCTGATTGAATATAAAATAGTGTGTATAGTGTTTTAGTATTGATGTGTTGAGCAAGCATAACTCCTTCATTTTTAACTTCAAAAGGAAATACTCTCAACTGTGCTGCAAAATCAACTGCTTGTTTTCCAATTATTTTGTATAATGCCTCTTTGGCAGACCATGCCAATTGCAATTGAGCAATATTATTTCCATTGGATAACTCCTCTTGTTCCGTTTTACTTAAAAAACGGGTAAATACATTTTTAATTTTATCGGTTGGACATTCAATGTCAATGCCCACTATAGCAGTGGGATGTGCCATTACTGCTATCCATTTGTTGCTATGCGAAATGCTAATATTACAACTTCCATCAGCTATAAAAGGCTTTCCATTAACATCATAGTTAATTACAATCTCCTTATTTAGCAATTTTCTTAATGCTAATCTAACGCCTAAATACTCACGTTTCCGTTTCTCTGAAGTTAGTTTTTCATACTCTTTGGTATCCAATCCAGCATAGTTCCATTTAGCAAATAGCGCATCTAAGGTTTCGTTTATTTGAAGAACGAATACTTTGGCGCCTTCATATTCAAATGTCAATTCAGCATTAATCATTGATGATACTCATTTATATAAAATCGATGATGAAAACTATTTTTTCCATTCAAAACTTTCCATAATCCGAATTACATCCTCCCGAATATATTCAGACATTGGCGCTATAGAATCTTTGTTGGGCACATTGTTAAAGTACAAAGCTCCACGAAAAAAGTGTTTCGTACTGTCGGTGAGCAAAAACTGAATTGAGGACGCAGTGTTACCTTTCAAGTCATACAATATGCCATGTACGTTATTTTGCTTATTTTCAAACACTTTTTCGCCAATACCATCGGCTCTGATACTGTGTTTATAAACTATTTTACGGGAGTCTTCGAGCATTTCAATCAAATTATTGTCTATTTGCATATAACTACAATAAATGCTCGCATTTAGCTGAGGATAATACAAATCAATCCAATAATTTTCGCCTTCAGTTTTACGTTCAATCAAATATGCATTTTTGGGCATATCAAACCGATAAGGCAAATTCAATGTGTCGATAAAACGATAAGAATGTTTAGGTAAATCAACTCTAAAATACCCATAAGGCTTTGGTATTGAGACATCTCCACACGACAAAAACAGGGTTATTGTAAAAATAAATATTGTATTTTTAGTGATTTGAAAAGGCATTATAAATTATATTATTGATTGCTAATTGACTGCAACTGTTTTTAACTTAAAATAGATATGTTATTTTACTCATTTTCTAGCGAAAAGTCGTCCTTAATATACAACTTGACTTTTTTAATTCTACGGTTGTCGGCAGCCAAAATTTCAAATACATACCTATCATATCCAATACGTTCGCCCTTCAACGGAAATTCACCTTTAAGTTCAAGTATCAGACCTGCTAGCGTTTCTACTTCATTAGTCAATTTCACAAAATCTTCCTCTTCTATCTCTGCAATTTTGAAAAAATCATTCAACAATATTTTCGCTTCAAAAACGAAAGTGTGATTATCAATTTTAGTAAATAAAACCTCCACATCGTCGTATTCATCTGTAATATCTCCTACAATTTCTTCTAAAATATCTTCGAGAGTAACTAGCCCAGAAGTGCCACCATATTCATCAACTACAATAGCTAGATGAACTTTGTTTTCTTGAAATTCATTCAATAAATCATCAATTTTTTTTGTTTCAGGCACATAATATGCCTGACGAACAAGGCTTTGCCATCTAAAATTAGCAGGTTTATCTAAATGAGGCAACAAGTCTTTGCCATAAAGTAATCCTTTAATATTATCTCTTGTGCCACTATAAACTGGAATACGCGAATATCCAGATTTGATAATTAAATCTAGTAATTGCTTATAATTCATCTTTATATCCAAATCCACAATATCCACTCTCGAAGTCATAATATCTACAACTTGAATGTTTCCAAATTTTATAATTCCTTCTAGTATATCAGTATCCTCATCTTTGCTGTTGGAAGTAAGTTCCAAAGCGTGAGACAATTCGTCCATTGAAATATTAGACCGATTATGCTTGGCAAGTTTACTATTAACAATAGAAGTTGAATTAACCAAAACACTAACAAAAGGGCCAAGTATTTTTTCTAAAAAAGACAAAAAGGGAACGGTATGAAGTGCTACTTTTTTGGGATACTGAGCTCCATATATTTTAGGAATAATTTCTCCAAACAATAAAAGGACAAAAGTAATGATTATGGTTTGGAAAATAAAACCCAAAATAGGTACTCTGGCAAAATCTAAAATTATATTTGTAAAATAGGTAATCGTTAAAATTACAGATACATTTACAAAATTATTTCCAATAAGTATGGTTGCCAAAAGTCGTTGTGGTATTTTCAGCAATCTAAGAATTTGAGTATCACCCTTAATATTGCTATCTTCGAGTTCGTTCACAATTTGTGGACTAAGGGAAAAAAAAGCAACCTCGGAGGCAGAAATAATAGCAGAACAGATTAACAATACAATGCTCAAAATAAGAGAAAAAATTGCAGGCAGGGTTATTGAGTTAACTGATATAGCATCGAGAGTGGAATAGAATAAGTCGGTTTTCAATGAAATGTGTTTTTATAAATAATTTGAAACATACAAATTTATTTTGAGAATACAAAAGTAGTAATTATTTTTAAATCAATGAAAGTGCATCTCTTAAACCTACAATTATATTGACATATAGCATCAACAACTTCATTTTTAGTTCACATTTAACTTTAAAACATTTTATTTTGTTTAACATTTTTACCTAGCAGACACTATGTCATCCACTACAAACTTATTAACTCCACGCCATGGCAATACTCCGAGGTACTCTTTGTAGTGCAGTTCCAACTGTTTGCCACTACATTTCATCAATGAATCGGCTATCAATTCATCTTCCACAGAAAAAGGAAATTCATAGGACTGTATTGCGCCTATACTTTGAGATTTAAAACCTGTTTGAATCATTTTTCCTTCGTAAGTTTTAAAGATATACCCTTTGCGAACAAAATAATTAAGTTCTCCAGCTTTCACTCCCTCTCCAAAAACAAAATAGTACTTGAAATATATAAATATTACAAACAATAAGCCAATGATTAGCGTTCCAATTGCAAAGGTTTTTTTCATACTAGGTTTCATAATTATTTTTTTGTAAACTAAAATGAAATTCGAAACACACATAAAATCTCTAATAAAGAGATTTGTGTGGTAATAAATTGCTTAATCAATTATTTTTAGAAATAAAACGCAAATATAAAAACTATTTTTCATTTCCAATAAAATAATTATTGAAAATAAGTAATTGTTCCGTTAAAGAAGCTATCTTTACAGCTTATAAATAAATTAAGATGATATTTTTCAAATTCGAGGCAAATATAGTTTTGTAAACATGCAAAATGTAGATTATTATGGAAGATAAATTGGTTACTTTAGCAATCCGCACGTATCAACGGGCGCAGATGATTAAAACGGTATTGGAAGAAAATGGTATTGAAACAGTGATTCATAATTTGAACTTGGAGCATCCAGAAATGGCAGTTGGCGTAAGGGTTAGAATTAAGGAAAGTGACTTACCACGGGCTTTAAAAATAGTGGAAGAAATGGAAAATGCATGGGAAAAAATAGATGAAAAGCCCAAAACAGCCATTCAGAAAGTACTTATTCCAATTGATTTTTCGGATCAAATTCCCAAAGCCATCGAGTTTGGATTTCATTTTGCTGAAGTAGTAAATGCCGAAGTAGTTTTTCTATACGTATATTTCAGTCCAGCATTTACTATATCATCAAGTAACGACATGAGTACATACAGTATAAGCGACAGTGAATTACTTCGTCGAATGATTAATTCTGCCAATGCCGATGTGGAAAACATGTCGAATTTAATTCAAAAACAGATAGATAAAAATTTGCTACCGGATATTCCATTTCGTTTTGAATTGAAAGAAGGTGTTCCCGAAGATCAAATTTTGGATTATTGTAAAAAAAACAAACCAGATTTGGTTGTTATGGGCACCCATGGTAAAAAGGAGTCAAACGAATTAATTGGCAGTGTTACGGCAGAAGTCATGGAATCTTGTGTATCGCCAGTTTTTGCAGTGCCTATGCAAATGCGTTTAGAAACACCAACTGACATACATCGGGTTGCATTTTTAACTAACTTCGATCAAAAAGATTTAATTGCAATTGACCGAGCCATTTCACTTTTTAAATCGGATAAACTTGAAATGTTTTTTTTACATGCTGCTGACAAAAATGAAGCTTGGACTGAAGTAATGTTGGCTGGAATAAAGACTTATTTTTCAAACCATTACCCCAATCTAACAACCAACTATGCGATGTTAGGTACAACGGATAATTTGGAAATACTGGATAATTTTATGTTAAATAATAAAATCGACATACTTTCTTTCAATACAA
Source organism: Paludibacter sp. (assembly GCA_020049515.1). Lineage (GTDB taxonomy): Bacteria > Bacteroidota > Bacteroidia > Bacteroidales > Paludibacteraceae > Paludibacter. The sequence continues at coordinate 18,421 of JAIFKQ010000090.1, forward strand.
AAAAACGAAATATTTTTGCTAGATTATTTCATCCTGGTTTAGCCTATAAATTGGTGCTGCACTCAGATACACCTTTATTTGTAACGCATGTGTAAAAATAAATTTCAAATTAAATAATTATTTTTTTTAACTCCTTGTAGAAAAACTTCTACAAGGAGTTTTTTCTTGACAAAAAAAGTAAATGTAGAACAACCCTGTAGTTTAAAACACTTTAAGATACCTTTCGTTAACATTTAATTTAATATTTAAAGACAAAAAAGGGGGGTAATTTATGCAAAATCTTTTTTTATCAGCGTGTATCATTTTGGTATAATAATGTCATGTTTTTACATTTAATTCGTATTCAATTGCAAATTGCAAGAAATAACTTCATTTTTCTGTAAAATCAGTATGATAAGTAGCATATTTTCTGTAAATTTGCAGCTTGATTAAAAAAACGGTATCAAAATGAATAAAATTATCAGTAAAGAGTATTTTTCTGCCAATGTAATAAAGTTTGAAGTTGAAGCGCCTTTGATTGCCAAATCGAGAAAGGCGGGTCACTTTGTAATGGTAAAAGTTGGGTTAAAAGGGGAACGAATTCCGTTAACCATAGCCGATGCGGACTTGCAAAAAGGCACCATCACATTGGTAGTTCAAAAAATGGGTGTTTCGTCATCGAAATTATGTGCGCTTGAAGAAGGTGAGTATATTACCGACATGGTTGGTCCACTTGGCAAAGCAACTCATATTGAGAATTTTGGAACGGTGGTTTGTGCTTGTGGCGGCGTGGGTACTGCTCCCATGATGCCCATTGTGGCTGCATTAAAAAAAGCTGGAAACCGTGTAATTACGGTTATTGCTGCACGAACCAAAGATTTGATTATTTTGGAAGAGCAAATGCGACTTAATTCTGATGAGGTAATTGTAATGACCGATGATGGCTCGTATGGAAAACAAGGTTTGGTTACAAATGGAGTGGAATCTGTAATAAATCGCGAAAAAGTAGATTTGTGCGTAACAATTGGCCCCGCTATCATGATGAAATTTGTAAGTAAATTGACCAAACAATATGAAGTGCCAACGCTTGCTTCGCTCAACACTATTATGGTGGACGGTACCGGAATGTGCGGTGCTTGCCGTGTAAGTGTGGGTGGAAAAACCAAATTTGTATGCGTTGACGGCCCTGAATTTGATGCGCATCAAGTTGATTTTGATGAAATGCTGATGCGACTTGGTGGATACAAAGATATTGAGCGTGAGGAAAATGCTCATTATCAGTCTTTGGTGGGCGCAAAATAGTGAGTAGTAGGTAGTTTGTAGTAGGTAGTAAGACTCCAAAAAATCTTCACATATTAAAAAATTTCAAACTCTCAATTTTTCAAACTCTCAAACTCTTCAAATTTTCAAACTTTCAAACTTTCAAATCCTCAAATTTTCAAATATAACAATGGATATCCTCGAAGAAAGAGCCGAAACATGGCGTGTAGAATTGCGCAGCGCCATGAAAGCCAAAGAACGTACCGATTTAGCGCGGGTTCACATGCCCGAGTTGGATGCTGAATATCGCAGTCACAATAGAGTGGAAGAAGTAAATTTAGGCTTAACTCCCGAAATGGCGATGCTGGAAGCTCGTCGCTGCTTGGACTGTGCCAACCCCACTTGCATGGAAGGTTGCCCTGTAGGCATTCATATTCCAACATTTATTAAACACATCGAAAAAGGAGATTTCTTGGAAGCTGCCAAAACGCTGAAAGAAACCTCGGCACTTCCTGCGGTTTGTGGCCGCGTTTGTCCGCAAGAAAAGCAGTGTGAAGAGCGATGTGTGCATTTAAAAATGAAAAAAGAATCGGTGGCCATTGGTCATTTGGAACGATTTGCAGCTGATTACGAACGTGAAAGTGGCAATATTTCTGTTCCAAAAGTTGCTCCAGCCAATGATATAAAAATTGCTGCCGTTGGTTCTGGACCTGCCGGTTTGGCTTTTGCGGGCGATATGGCTAAGCTGGGCTACGAGGTGGTCGTTTTTGAAGCATTGCACGAAATTGGCGGTGTTTTGAAATACGGAATTCCCGAGTTCCGTTTGCCTAATGACATTGTGGATGTGGAAATACAAAACCTACAATCGATGGGCGTACATTTTGTAACCAACTGTGTGGTAGGCAAAACCATTAGCATAAAAGATTTGGAAGAGGATGGTTTCAAGGGCATATTTGTGGCCAGTGGCGCTGGACTACCCCGCTTTATGAATATCAAAGGTGAAAATCTGGTGGGCGTAATGTCGTCGAATGAATATCTGACACGAGTAAACCTGATGGATGCCGCCAGTCCTGATTCTGATACTCCAGTGTTTTTGGGCAAAAAAGTGGCGGTTATTGGTGGTGGAAATACGGCCATGGATTCCATTCGTACTGCCAAGAGATTGGGTGCCGAACGCGCCATGATTGTATATCGGAGGTCGGAACAAGAAATGCCTGCCCGTTTGGAAGAAGTAAAACATGCCAAAGAGGAGGGAATTGAATTTTGGACGTTGCACAATCCCATAGAATACCTTGGCAACGAGCAAGGCCGTGTAACGCATGTGTTGCTCCAAGTGATGGAACTGGGTGAACCTGATGCTTCAGGACGCCGCTCGCCAGTAGAAGTTGCGGGCAAAACGGAACTTGTAGAAGTGGATGAAGTAATTGTGAGCGTGGGTGTTTCGCCAAATCCATTAATTCCGCAGTCGGTTGAAGGACTGGAAGTTACCAAATGGGGAACGGTGGTGGTTGACAAAGATACTATGCAATCGGCGGTACCGATTATATTTGCTGGAGGCGATATTGTGCGTGGTGGTGCCACTGTTATTCTTGCCATGGGGGATGGACGACGAGCTGCCAAAGCCATGGATGAATGGGTGAAAAATAATTGATAAATTTTATAGTAAAAATATCTTTGATTTTATAAAGAATCAATTTATTCTTTGAATAAAAAAACCATTTCGAGAAAAATCGAAATGGTTTTTTTTTGAAACAAATTAACTAGGCAGCTAAAAAAGCAGAAAGAAACTGTGCCGACATTTATACTTATTCGAATTTTAAATCCTGTGTAATTTCATATCGACAAGTCATAAATTATACCTTAATAAGGTGACTTTTTTAGGAAAGTAGTGATTTTTTCTAAAAAAGGACTATCCTATTTTTAACAACTATGTGAATTGTGACCAAAAATTCGTCTGATTAATGAAACAATGAGTCCATACTTTTGATTGTCAACGACATAAAGCTTCTCTAACTTATTCGAAATTTATCTGCATCACGCCAAACCGAAAATTTAGTACGAAAGCTATGTAGCATTTCTAACTGTAAATCAGCAGTTTGTATTTGATTTTTATTAGTTGGAAAATTAATAATTACGTTGGCTTTATAATCTAGCAATACGGAATGTCCAACGTAGTTAATTCCAAGTCCGTCTACTCCTACCCGATTCACGCCACAGAGATAAGTCTGATTTTCTATAGCTCTAGCTTTCAGTAAATTATCCCAATCTGATATTCGGCTTTCGGGGAAATTAGCTACATAAATGAGCAAATCGTACTCGTTGTTTACATTGCGTGACCAAACGGGAAAGCGAACATCATAACAAACTAAAACACAGATATTGAATCCAAAATAATTGACTATCAGCTTTTTATCTCCTGCTGTAAAATAATTATGTTCACCTCCCATTGTGAATAAATGACGTTTATCGGCTGTTTGTATTTCGCCAGTTGGAAAAACAAAAAACACCCTGTTGTAATACTTCCCATTTTCAGTGGCAATAAAACTTCCAGCAATGCCCAATTGAAATTCAACAGCCCATTTACGAAGTGTTTGAACGGTTTCACCATTCATTGTTTCTGCCAAATCAAGATTTTGCACACAAAATCCAGTTGTAAACATTTCGGGCAAAAGTACCAAATCTGTCTTTCCTGCCAATAAAGCCAATTGAATGGCTGTTTTTTGTAGGTTCGCAGCTTTATCAGCCCAAACTATAGTATCTTGTATAAGTGAAATACGCATGTAAGAATTATATTAGTAAATAAATATTAAACAAATTTACTTTACACTTTCTTTGCAAACATTATAGAAATTCTCTGGACGACGTGGGGTTACATCTTTATAAAATGCTTGAATTTTGGCCAAATCAGCTGCTTCATCTCCGGTTGGATATATAATTTCTGTTATTCCCATTTCTTTTTTGGCATAATCGATATAGGCTAACTGAATGGGAACTTGTGCTTTAATGGCAATGTGATAAAAACCCATTTTCCATTTTTTCACCAATTTACGTGTTCCTTCAGGAGTTATTGCCAAATGAAAATACTCCCGTTTAGCAAATTCTTCGGCCATTTGATCGGTTACCGAAGTGCGCTTGGAGCGATCTACAGGCACTCCGCCTAATGAACGAAGCAAACTTCCCATTGGGAAAAAGAACCACGATTTCTTCATCAAAAAACTAGCATGACGTCCTACTGCCCAATAATAAAACTCGCCAATTGGAAAATCCCAATTGCTGGTGTGCGGGGCAATGCAAATGACACTTTTGGGTGGTTCGGGAAGTGCAACGATGAATTTCCAACCTAGCGCTTTGAATAAAAATTTACTGAATGCTTTCATTTTATTGATTATTGATAAGTGATTAATGTTTACTTAATACCAAAGTCATTGTCAAATTTACTGCAACAATTTGTTGGAAAAAAAAGTAATGTGAATCAATTTTTAGGATGCAAAGTTAGTGCTTTTTGACAAAAAACAAGTTGTTGAAAACTAATTTAGAAATAAACCAATCAATTTGCTAACTTTGCAGTAAAAAAAAATTAGATTTCGCTACTCATAAAAAGAGTTATATAGAAATCCGCTTGAGAATTAAGTTCTGAAGCGATTTATCTTCATCAATAATTTTACGTATGGAATTTTTAAAAGAACTCAACGAAAACCAACAAAAAGCGGTAAAATACACCGATGGTGCTTCTCTTGTAATTGCGGGTGCTGGCTCAGGTAAAACACGTGTATTGACATATAAAATAGCCTATTTACTTAAAATGGGCATGGCACCAGGCTCTATTTTGGCACTTACTTTTACCAATAAAGCGGCAAAAGAAATGAAAGAGCGGATTGCCCAAATGGTAGGTGCAAATATCGCTCGTTATCTTTGGATGGGTACTTTCCACGCCATTTTTTCGCGCATTCTTCGTTCGGAAGCCGAACACATTGGATTTACGAAAAGCTTTAGCATTTATGACTCGGCCGATTCTAAAAGTTTGATAAAAAGTATTGTGAAAGAAATGAAATTGGATGACAAAGTATATAAACATGGGTTCGTTCAGTCGCGTATTTCTTATGCAAAAAACAATTTGATTACACCCGATTCGTACTTGGCAAATACTGATTTACTTAAAGCCGATACAGCATCCCGCATTCCATTATTGAAAGACATTTACAAAATTTATTGCAACCGTTGCAAGCAGGCCGACGCTATGGATTTTGATGATTTATTGTTACAAACCAATGTATTATTTAGAAATCATCCTGCCATTTTACAAAAATACCAACAGATTTTTGGCTATATTTTGGTGGATGAGTACCAAGATACTAATTTTGCGCAGTATTTAATTGTGAAAAAACTGGCTGAAAAGCACGAAAAAATTTGCGTGGTAGGGGATGATGCACAAAGTATTTATTCGTTTCGAGGTGCTAATATTGACAACATTCTTCAATTTAAAAACACCTATCATAACGCTCAAATTTTTAAATTGGAACAAAATTACCGTTCCACCCAAACCATAGTAAATGCTGCCAATAGCCTTATTGACAAGAATTTACAACAAATTAAAAAGACTGTTTTTTCCGAAAAAGAAACGGGAAAACCCATCAAGGTTTTGAGCGTATTTACCGATTTTGAGGAAGGATTTGTGATTGCAAATAATATTACCGATTTGCGATACAGTTCTAATTATAGGTGTCAAGATATTGCTATTTTGTATCGCACCAACTCTCAGTCGCGGGTAATGGAAGAGGCATTGCGCAAGCAAAGTATTCCTTATCGAATTTATGGGGGGTTGTCGTTTTATCAACGAAAAGAAATTAAAGATGTAATTGCTTATTGTCGATTGATTTGCAACCAAAATGATGAGGAATCACTCAAACGAATTATCAATTATCCAGCACGTGGAATTGGTGATACTACTGTAAATAAGCTCATTGAATGCGCGCAATTGCATGCTGTGAGTGCCTGGGAAGTGCTGAATGATATGCTGAAATACAATTTGGCTGTAAATGCTGGAACGGCAAATAAATTGGCTCAGTTTCGAAGCATGATTGATGTTTTTGCACAACAAGTTCCGACTCAGAATGCTTATGATTTGGCAAATAGCATTGTAAAAACCACGGGAGTTATAAGCGACACATTTACAGATCATTCGCCAGAAAATTTGAGCAAACAAGATAACGTGCAAGAGCTGCTCAAAGCGGTACATGAATTTTGCGAAGCCAAGCAAAAAGAAGGAGAAACAATAACGATTCTGCCCGATTATTTGGCAGAAATATCGTTACTAACCGACCAGGACACCGACAAGGAAACCGACAAGGACAAAATCACGTTGATGACAGTTCATGCGGCTAAAGGACTAGAGTTTAAGGCTGTATTCATTGTCGGAATGGAAGAAGAGCTTTTCCCGTCACCATTTTGTATCACAGAAAGGGAATTGGAGGAGGAGCGTCGATTGTTTTACGTAGCTATAACGCGTGCCGAAGAACGCTGTTTTATTAGCTATTCAAAGTCACGATTTCGCAATGGAAAAACAAATTTTTCAAATCCAAGTCGATTTATTGAGGACATTGACAAAGAATTTTTAGAATTACCTGTTGAGAACAAACCGAATGGAAAACAATCGAGTATTGGCGATTGGGATGATGACATGGAAGTAGAGCGCAATCGATTTAACAATGCATCCTTCAGCAAGCCCGTATTTAAAGAACAAATAATTCAATCATCACCTAGGCATTTAGTGAAAGTGCAAGGTGTGAGTGAAGAAAGAAATCCGATAGAGAATAAGGCTTATCCAGTAGGTTCATTTGTGAAACATGCCATTTTTGGCATAGGAAAAATAATTGAAACTAGCCAAGTATCGGGTAACGATAAAGCAGACATTGACTTCGGTGAAAAAGGAATTAAATCTTTATTGCTGAAATTTGCAAAGTTAGAAGTATTAACATAGAAAAATGTATATCTTTGTAGGTCGAATAAATCATTTTTCAAGATTTTTTAGCTCAAAATTAAACTCTGAAAGTATTAAACAACAATATTGACCTAACATAACACTTAACCAGATGATTGAAGATTTTAAAGAAAAATATATCAATCCATTCACCGATTATGGCTTTAAAAGGCTATTTGGAGAAGAGCTAAACAAAGATTTGCTGCTCGATTTCCTCAATGAACTGCTACAGGCAGAACAAGGTAGAATTACAGAAATTACTTACCTCAAAACTGACAAACTAGGCACAAGTGAAGATGAACGAAAAGCAATTTTCGATTTGTATTGCGAAAACGAAAGGGGCGAAAAGTTTATTGTGGAATTGCAAAAAACCAAGCAGAAATTCTTTAAAGACAGAACAATTTATTATTCAAGTTTCCCAATTAGGGAATCAGCTTTGCGCGGTAGCGATTGGAATTTTGAACTAAAAGCAATATACACCATTGCCATTCTCGACTTTGTGTTTGATGAAGATAAAGACCAAAAAGACAAGTATTTATACAATGTAAAACTGTCTGACATTGAAACCAACAAGGTATTTTACGATAAGTTGACTTTTGTGTATTTAGAAATGCCTAAGTTCAACAAAACGATTTACGAGCTTGAAACTAGGTTTGACAAATGGCTGTATATTATACGCAACCTTAACAAACTAGATAGAATTCCTGAACAATTGAAAGAAAATACTTTTGAACGGTTATTTGAATTGGCCGAAATTGCAAAATTCAGCAATGAAGAAGTTCGAACTTACGAGGACAGTTTGAAAACTTACCGCGACTTAAAAAACTCAATTGATACCGCCAGAGAAGAGGGTGAATTGATAGGAAAAATTGAAGGAAAAAAAGAAGGAATTTTAGAGGGGAAGATTGAGGTTGTCAAAAACGCATTAAAAGAAAAAATGTCTGTTGATGTAATAATAAAACTTACAGGCCTAACAGAAAACGAGATAAACACGATAAAAAATGGATTATAAAAGACAAATTAAAAGTATAGACGATGTGTTTTTTGATGTAAAAAGTCCGAGATATGCTGACATTAAACTATTTTCTGAAATTTTCAAAATACTTGACAACCCCGATTTTAAGGAAAAACAACCCGATATAT
>JAIFKQ010000055.1 GCA_020049515.1 Paludibacter sp.
ATCTCTCCACCGTTTTCGGCCGTTACATAAAACTTATGCGGGTCGGTTGGCTTCTGAGGATTCGGACGCTGAATTTTCTTTAACTTTATCAAAATAATAATGTTTTAGAAGGTTACTTGCCTCGCAACACATCGTTATGTTACATTGACTAATCAGGTGCAAAACTATATATAATAAATCAATTACACAATCTATTTTGCGATGCTGATATGGGGCGTATCCTGAATTATATCATTGATATGTAGATATATATGCATCAAATTTGCATTGATTTGCGTCCGTTTGCGTCGGTTTGCGTCGGTTTGCGTCTCAACCTAAAAATTAGAAGGGTTATAAAAAGGAAAATTCTACAAAGTTAAACATACTTAAATCTTTTTTTTGGGTTAAAAGGGCGGATGTGTATCTTTATATTTCAAAGTAATAATCGTTGCTGTGGTTGAAGGATTATACTATTTTTGGTGTGGGCTGTGATTTTTTTGACAATATAAAAGTAAGTTTTATCACAAAATAAGAACCATCCCATCTATTCCCGATATTTTAATTTCGGCTCATATTTATCATCCTAAGTGAAACCAATGTGATAGTATTGGACTAATACTGTGAATTGTCTGTGAATTGTCTGTGATTGTCTGTGAATTGTCTGTGAATTGTCTGTGATTGTCTGTGATTGTCTGTGATTTGTCTGTGATTATTTTACCAATTAATTTACTGATCTAAAGTGTGGTTATATATTATAGTGTATGGGTAATAACCTGAGTTTGGGATAAGCAATAGATGAAAAATAGAACATATTGAATAATTATTGCTGCTTATCAGACAATTGCTCGTATTATGTTTCGGTGCTGTGCACCTTTTGGTATCTGCAATTATGAAATTCCTACAAATATTACGGTGTTCTGCACCTTTATTGGAGGCAGCGTCCCGTAATATTTGTAGCATTTGTCATTAATATCTAGGTTTAAGGTGCAGATGGTACATTCCGACTTGACGGAAGCACCCTAATATCCACTTAACCTGGCATCGCTTATCCCGAACTCAGGTTTTTAAAAAGCTAAGGTGTTGCCAATTATTAACTTATTTATTTAAGGTTTCAAATTGACGAAGTCAATTTTTAATCTTTCATGATAACCATCGTGGTTTGCGTAAATCCGCGTCTTATTCTGATTTTTGGCATCAAATGTTGAAAAGTCACCAATCTATGCGCCGATAGTTGGATAATCGTACACATTTAATTGACTATTGTGAATTAATCTACTTATTACGAAAATTGCCACCCGATAATTTTCGGTTTTTTGCTTATTTGTCATTATTTACGCTCCTTCATATAATAAGTGACAAATAGAAAGTAAACCTTCCACAAAATTCCGCTCTAATTTGATGCCGATTGTTTCAAAACTGGTGAAAATTCTATTTTTCGAGGTGGATAAATGCATTTTTCTGTTTTAAAACATAAAAATGGGCGAAAATATCGAATATTAATGCTCACCATTAAAAATAAACCAACAATTAAAAACATAGCTTAATTACAAATTGAAAGTATATATGTATTATAAGCATTAATTAGAAATCAAAATTGTAATTATACTATCATATTGTATTTCTTTGAATTTATTTTCAATCTAATAGCTATATTCTCTTTGAGTGTATTGACATAATGATTAATTTTGCATCGTATTAGAAACATAATGGCAGTCATTTATAATGTATAGTCTAAAATATGAACAATAAGCATTAAAACGAATAACAAAAAGTCAATTAGCTTCTGATAGTTTAAACAGAATAAAAACAAAACAAATAATTAAACTCAAACACACAAATTAGTATTTTTATCAATCGTAAAATTAAAAAAAGTATGAAAACAATGAAAGTTTTAGCAATCTGCGCGATTGCAGTATTATCAGCAACAAGTGCAAAAGCACAATTCTCAACAGGTGCCGATTTAGTAAGTTCTTATGTATGGCGTGGTGTTCCTCAAGATGCAACATTCGGTGGAACTCCCAATATTCAACCTTTTGTATCTTATACAGTAGGAGGTTTTACAATCGGATCATGGGCTTCAAGTAGCTTTATGGGTATTGTTAAAGAAGTGGATTTGTATGCTACTTACGTTTTTACTCCTTCAATCGCTCTTACAGTAACAGATTACAACTGGGGATTTGCAAATCCTAAAGGTTATTTTGACTATTCGAAAGCAGCTGACCATAAATTTGAAGCAACATTAGCTTACACAGGGGTTGAATCTTTCCCATTAAGCGCAACATTAAGCACATTCTTTGCTGGTTCAGATACATTGGCAATTGGAGATAAATCTGGAAAAAATGCATTTTCTTCTTATATTGAATTGAGCTATCCTCTTTCAGACAACGCTAAAGTATTTTGTGGTGCAGCCTTAAACGAAAGTGCAGCTATCTATAACACTTCAGGATTTGCTGTTACTAACTTAGGTGTAAAAGTAAGCAAATCAATAGCTATCTCAGATAAATTCAGCTTACCAGTTTATGGTGTAGTAGGAGCAAACCTTAGTAATAAATCTTATGGTGGAGCAGATAAACCAACTTCATTGTATTTTGTAGCCGGTGTTACATTGTAAGGAATAAATAGCTAAAAATAACACGTTATTAATCATTTTAAAATTTAAGAAAAATGAAAAAAATTGAAGCAATAATTCGCAAATCAAAATTCGAGGATGTTAAGGAAGCATTGTCTAGTGCTGGTATCGAATGGTTTTCGTATTGGGACATTACTGGGCTTGGAAAATCAACTGAAGAACAAGTAGTTCGTGGACAGGTATTTATGTCTGGATACATTCAACGTAGAATGTTATCTATTGTAGTTCGTGATATTAATCTAGAAAAAACAGTGAATGCAATATTAGGAGCTGCTTATACTGGCGATCAAGGCGATGGTAAAATATTCGTTTCTGACATTGAAGAAACATACCGCATTCGCACTAGTCAGAAAGGTCCAGAAGCTCTTTACAATAAAGACTAGCATTCTAAAAACAAACAAATAGATAAAATTAAGTAACACATAAAGAGTATATATAAAATGAAAAAATATTTGATATCCCTCACAGCTTTATTTGCCCTGTTCAGCTCCTCATTATTGGCTCAAACAGCGGCTCCGGCAGTAACGCCGACAATAGATTCAGGCGATACGGCATGGATGATTGTAGCAACTGCATTCGTATTATTAATGTCTATCCCTGGTTTAGCATTATTTTATGGCGGTTTGGTTCGTCGTAAAAATGTTCTAAATGTATTTATGCAAGTATTTATCCTGATAGCTGTAATAAGCGTAGAGTGGGTAGTTATTGGTTATAGCAATGCATTTGGAAGTAACTCTATAGAGGCTTTAAAACCATATATTGGTGGTTTCGATTGGGCATTTTTAAATAATATCAGCATCAATGATTTGAGTCCTTACTTTATTTCTCATTCTCAATTGGCTGCCGATGGTAGTTCTATAGGAACAATTCCTCACATTGTGTTTATCATGTTCCAGGGAATGTTTGCCGTAATTACTCCTGCTTTAATTATTGGAGCATTTGCTGAACGTATTCAATTTAAAGGATTTTTGATTTTCTCACTACTTTGGGCAATACTTGTTTACAATCCGATTGCGCACTGGGTATGGTCAGGTGATGGTTGGTTATTTAAATTAGGAGCTTTAGACTTTGCAGGAGGTACAGTTGTACACATCAATGCTGGTATTGCTGCTATTGTTACTGCCTTAATGTTAGGTAAACGACGTGATTATAAAGGACATGCAATACCTGCACACAACATTACTTACGTGGTAATGGGAGCTGGTTTACTTTGGGTAGGTTGGTTTGGATTTAATGCTGGTAGCGGTTTGGCTGCCGATGGTCTTGCTGGTAACGCAATGCTTGTTACACACATAGCTGCTGCAGCTGCCGCAATGACATGGGCTTTATTGGACTGGATTTTGGATAAACGTCCAACAGTAGTAGGTATTAGTACAGGAGCCGTAGCAGGTTTAGTTGCTATTACTCCGGCAGCAGGTTTTGTTGGCGTACCAGGAGCTTTAATTATTGGTGTAGTTGTTTCATTGGTATGTTTTGCAATGGTAGCTTATGTTAAACCAAAATTAGGATATGACGATTCGCTGGATGCGTTTGGTGTACATGGTATTGGTGGTATTATTGGTGCAATCTTAACAGGAGTATTGGCAACACCAGCCATTCAATCTGCTTACAGTGGAGCTGCTTACGGAAACTTACACCAATTGTGGGTACAATTAATTGCAATAGGCGCAACAGTAGTTTATTCGGGAATTGGTACTTTTATACTATTCAAAATTACTGATAAACTTGTAGGTTTAAGAGTAACCGATAAGCAAGAAGCCAGAGGTTTGGATGAAACTCAACATGGAGAAACTGCTTATACTAATTTCGATTAATAAGCATTGGAATAAAACAATAAAATACATCAACCGAGGTCTAAAATGCCTCGGTTGATTAATATATAATTGAATGATAAGGTCAGCACAATCGATGCAGAACTTACAAATGTAAAAGATAGTATTATTCAATAACAATAAACACGGTTAACCATTTTTACAAACAATCGTGTGTTTTTTAGTTTTATTGTTTCAGGCAGGCTATTTCGTGAGAAATGGCCTGTTTTTTCATTGTATGATGCGCTATGTTCTAATGCTAGAAAGATAAAAGTTCTTCCAAAATGCAAAATTAAAAACATCAAACATCCATTTTTGAAGATGAAAATATTTTGTTATTCAAATTAGTTTGCGTACTTTTGCGCCGTAATAAATGTGGAGAGATTTGGACTGCTTGCAACCACAGAAAAAAATGCTAAATCGCAACCTATTTTCTGCATCTCGCAAAGTCCTCCCAAATACGCTTCCCATTTTATTGTTTGCTTCGTTTTTATACTTTATCAAATGAAAGATATTACTACAATTCGATAAATTGGATTTTCCATAGTAACAATAAGAAATTGAAACCAATGATTAAAAACACTCGATATACAAATACGTATTCCTAAAAATCGGAATCTTCGTATGGTATGTTTAGAGTTAATACACTTGATTAATGCTGAAAGTATTATTTCTATTGTGAACTTATTAATCGTATGGTGGTTTTATTTACTTTCATGTAATAGTTTAGTAAACTAGAATTAGCATTCAATCAACAACATTTTTGTAAAATTATTCAACCAATCATTTTTTATGATTTTAAATTTGTGCTTAAAACTACAAATCGCAAATTGTAAATATTTAAATTCTAAATCAATATGGGATATTTATTTTCATCCGAATCCGTTTCGGAGGGTCATCCAGACAAAGTAGCGGACCAAATTTCAGATGCCATTCTCGACAACTTTTTGGCATTGGACAAAGATTCTAAAGTAGCTTGCGAAACATTGGTTACTACAGGTCAAGTAGTGCTGGCAGGCGAAGTAAAAACATCAACTTACATTGATGTTCAGGCTGTTGCCCGTCGCGTCATCAATCGCATCGGTTATACCAAAGCCGAATATAAGTTCGACGGTGACTCATGCGGTATTTTCTCAGCATTGCACGAACAATCAGTTGATATTAACCGTGGTGTAGAACGCGAAGACCCTATGAATCAAGGTGCTGGCGACCAGGGAATGATGTTTGGCTACGCTTGTAACGAAACAAAAAACTTGATGCCCATAGCACTCGATTTATCACACGCGTTGGTAAAAGAATTGGCCGAAATCCGCCGCGAGGGAGTTGTAATGACTTACCTTCGTCCCGATTCAAAATCGCAAGTTACCATAGAGTACGACGATAATAATCAGCCAATTAAGGTGCATACAGTTGTGGTCTCTACCCAGCATGACGATTTTGTGAAACCAAGCGACACAAAAACCGAAGAGCAAGCCGATGAAGAAATGTTGGCCGTGATTCGCAAAGATGTGAAAGACTTTTTGATTCCTCGCGTAAAAGCGTTGGACGTTCAATTTGAACAATTATTTAAAGAGGATTTAATTTTGCACGTAAACCCAACTGGTAAATTCGTTATTGGTGGCCCTCACGGTGATACTGGTTTAACTGGTCGCAAAATTATTGTTGATACTTACGGTGGCAAAGGTGCTCACGGTGGTGGCGCATTTTCGGGAAAAGATCCGTCGAAGGTTGACCGCTCGGCAGCTTATGCAGCCCGTCATATTGCCAAAAACATTGTGGCAGCAGGACTTGCCAATGAAGTATTGGTACAAGTGGCTTATGCTATCGGTGTGGCTAAGCCAATGAACTTATACATAAATACTTATGGTACTGCTCAGGTTCAACTTAGTGACGGAGAAATAGCAGCTAAAATTGAGAAACTTACTGCATTTGACATGCGCCCTAAAGCCATTGAAGAACGTTTAAAACTGCGTTTCCCAATTTACGAAGAATCAGCATCTTATGGGCACATGGGACGCACGCCTGTGGAAGTAACCAAAACATTTAAAAACGGTAATAGCGAGGAGTTTACCCGTACAGTAGAACTATTTACTTGGGAAAAACTGGATAAAGTAGCTGATATTAAAGCCGAATTTGGATTGTAGGAAGCTTTTGTTTTATCCGAAATCAAAAATCATTATAATATAATAAGCCCTATTTACAAATTGTAAATAGGGCTTTTTTGTGTCTAAATGTTCATGCTAGGGTTTGCTACTCAAATAATGTGTAACTAGGGGCTGCTGAAAAACCATTATTGTGTTCAATAACAATACTATAAATTCGTTATTTGAAATTTTAATGCACGCAATTTTCAACCTATTTAACAATATCCATGCATTAAATGGAGTATTTTCTCAACAAAGAACTCTGAAGGAGTTTAATTTCAATTGATTGATGACAGTCAACTCCTTCAGCGTTCTGTCCTATGAATACATTTCATCCCCGAATTTCATTCGGGGCTAATCACATTAAACCACTTCATGGTTTTAAATAGTTTTTCATCTGACCCTAACTAGCCTGATTTTCAATTTACAAGCTCCAACCATTATTTTATTTCTATTTTCAAGCGTTTCACTTTTCCTTCGCCCAAAATCCGAACTAGATACATACCCGATGATAGTTTTAAATTTCCCAATTCAATGGACTGCTCATCTGCTTCTATCTTTTGTTGTTTTAATAGCAATCCACTTATTGTATGTATTTGAATGTAAGCGCCTTTTGCATTCGAAACAATAAAATTTGTTGTCACCAGCGTTGGTTTAATACGCACTTTATCTTCGAAAGCTAAAAATTTTACATTGTTGTAATTGCCTAATGATAAACCAATTACTACCGGGTCGTGGTCTGAACTTCTATACATATTGGGTTGATAGGCTGAGCCACCATACTCGAACATAGACGGTTCGTCGGAATTGATATGAAATACCGAAACACCGGTAATTTGGGCTGCCATGGATGTGGAGGCCAGTGCATGATCCAAATATCCAGCCTGACCATTGTACATATAACTGTAGGCAGAGTCGGCATGAAATACCCGATGCATATCCATTAATCCTCCTTTTTCTAAGGTTTGTATAGGGTCCTCTTTACCGTGAGCATTCAAATCGCCCATTACCAACAAATCATTATCATTATAATATATTTTGTTTGTAGCTAAGAAATTTAAAGTAGAATTAGCTTCTGCTACCCGCGTGGCATTGTAGCAACTTTGACCATCTCCTTGGTCTGCATCTTGGCCTGTTGCCGAACTACATCCACTTTTGGCTTTAAAGTGGTTGATGCTGTAAATAAAGCGCTCTCCATTGCTGTTCATTGTAAATGCTTGTACTTTTTTTCTATTGTAAGGCGATGGAGAATTGTTGTTTTTTAGCGATAGATAAGGCGATACTTTGTCGGTGCGATATATATAAGCCGCTTTAGTATAGGTACTT
The DNA here is from genome assembly GCA_020049515.1 of Paludibacter sp. Classification (GTDB taxonomy): domain Bacteria; phylum Bacteroidota; class Bacteroidia; order Bacteroidales; family Paludibacteraceae; genus Paludibacter. The sequence goes on from JAIFKQ010000055.1 coordinate 7,890, forward strand.
CCATTGGTATTACTTCCATCGTTTATAAACGCATATCGACCAGCTGAGGTTGTTGCATTCATTGCATTTACTAATTTGATTAATGCATTTTGACCTTCCTGAATTTCAATTATTCCATAAATATCGGCATCTATGGCTAGCATGGCTGCAAGTATTTTAACGTGTTGTTTGGCAGCTTCTGTCGTACTATTTGGCCCATATCCTTGTCCATAACTATCAGCTAGGTAAATCTCCAAATTAAATGCGCACACTTTTAGGTTGTAATTACCTAATTCTGTGGGTGCTGTGGGTCGTGGATTTCCATAGAAAATTGGATTTTGAGCTGGGTAAAGCACATTGTAAGAACCTGAATAATCTGCCACGGCCAACAAATTGGTTACTCTTTCGCCTGTACGACGTGTTCCAGACGCATCCGCAAACACAATGGGAGAATATCCTGTAGTTGTAATGCCGTCATCCAAAGTCAATTGTGCTTTAGAATTTGCCGAAACCAATGCTGAATATTCTGAACTCCCTGGTAGAAATTGATTGGTAGGAGTGAACTTTCTGGTTGGGTTTAGGCTCAATTGTCCGTATTGTTGCAAATAATAATTATTGGTTACATAAAGCGTTTGGTCAAATTGCAGAAGCATACCCTCATACTGTTCCCAATTCCAGTTTGACGGATTGAATTGAATTTTAGTGATTGGTAATGAGTTATTTGAGTTTATTTTCGACGTGTATGTAACGCCTCCAAGCTGTGTTCTTCCTCCATTTTCAGTCACTGTAGCTGTCACCTCCACTTTGTCGCCCACCAATACGTTATCTACCAATGTTGAAACAAATATGCCATCTGAAGTATAAATATTGCCATCTCCATTAGCATCCTGCAAAAAGTAACCACCAACTTTACCGGCTCCAATAAATTTGGCTGTCACTATTCCATTTGTTTTTACAAGCTTTGAGGAGTAGGTGCTAGATGAACCATTTCCTTGAATTTCAGGAATAGTTAGATTTATCTGCGAAAATAAATTTTGAATAAAAAAGGAAAATAAAATCGTAATCGTGAACTTAATATGTTGATTCATAGTTTCTTTGTTTAGTACTTATTTGTTAACTCATAAAGTTATTTTAATGAGTATCATGTTGTGCGCAAAATCCAGAAGTATTTTTAGTCATTCTTTTACATCGGTTTCCTGCTTTTGTAGTGCCATTGCATTGCAAAGAAGTGTTTGTGGAATTATCCCTTTTAGTCTGCTTGGCAGGAGTTCTTTTCCACGACCAACATTCCATACATAACGATTTTTCTATTTCTCGTTCTTGTTCGTTGGGTATTGCTGGAAAAAAATTAATGCCCGTTAATGCTTCCACGCTATCTATAGTTACAGCGTAATTACTTAATCCTAAAGTAGATGTAGTGTTAGACATTATAAATCCAATGCCTTTAATTTCGGGCTTTGTATAGTCCAAAATTACTTTGTAATAGTATTCCGGAACGGCCACTTTATCAGATCCAATGGTTGGTAAATTGGGTGTTAAAACTGGGCCAGTAACCACATAAATTGCATTATTATCAATTGCCCAGCTTCGCACTTGCTCCTCCAGCCGTTTCCAAATACCTCGGTTAAATCCAGGCAGTTGCGGCGACATATTGCTGTAGTAAAATGATTCATCCATAGCCTTTGCACTCCAACCCATATCGGCAGCAGGTGCTAAATGACCTCTATCGTAGCCAGAGTTTTTATAATCGTTATCATCGGCCGAACCAGTTTGCACCTTATTATCCGTCTGAAAATTATTAGACCTACCCACCACTTTCTCTGTTTCCATACCCGTAAGTTCATAAGCTACCCAGTTGGCTTGTTCGTATTTTTCGTTGTACGACAAAGTAAATCCAAGATGTTTAATCACTACATCATTTTTGATAATGTAGGGCAATTCGAAATTTTTCTTTGGGATATTTTCTTGGCCTAAACAACTAGAATGGATATAAACGAAAAAAAAAATGAATGACAATACGTATTTCATATTAAAAGCTTTTTTTTAGCAAAGATACTTATGTTTTCTGACAAAAAAACCACATAGTGAGAAGTTATATTTTCAATTTTGAGGGGATTTGTTTATATAACATCAAAAAACGCCAGTTTTTTTATTGTTTCTTCTCAAAATGGCTACGAATTGCATAAATTTATTTTCTAAAGCAACTACAATTATCAAATTATTGCTATTTTTGCTTTTGAAAATATAATGCCAAGTCATTTGACTTCAAAATTGATTGCATACTCTCATCTTATCCTCAAAAATTATGAAGTTTTACCATAAATCCATACAATATTTTACTATTTTTTTTACTATTTTTTTTATCCATGGATCCACTTTGGCACAAAATAAATACTTGGAATTAATTAAGCAAAATAACTTTGTACAGGCCGAAAAGATTATTAATAATGAATTGTTGGATAAATTCGATGATGTGGTAATAAATTATGCCATGTCAGTATTATTATTGCAACCCAAATACAAGAAATTTAATATTGAAAAGTCTTATAGGTACTTAACAAAAACGGTAAAATTATATTCGCGTATTAAAGACGAACGCATGCTGAAAAAATTGAGTAAAATTGGAATTAATGATCCTGTTTTGTCTAATTTTAATAACAATATCTGTAAGTTGGCATTCGATGATGCATTACAAACTAATACGATAGCCCAATACTCCAAATATTTAGATAATTATAAAACAGCTCCAATACTTTATAAGCAAAAGGCCACATACTTTAGGGATAGTATTGCTTATCAGACAGCTACTGCTGCCAATACAATAGAATCATACCAAGTATTTGTTACTAAATACTCTAAATCACATAAATATCAGGAGGCATTGGAAAAGCTAGAAAGTATAGCTTACCATAAAGCCCTAATTGCTGACAGTATAATCGTTTATAAAAAATTTATTTCAAATTATCCGCTATCAAAACAGGTTAATTTTGCATTATCAAGAGTGTATAAATTGGCTTATAATGAAGCTTCAAGAATCAATACTTCCGAGTCATACCGTTTATTTTCTACCGATTATCCATTAAGTCCGCAGTATTCGGAGGCTTTTAAGTTATTTGAAAAAAAACAGTATCTTGAAAATATTAAACCAGGAGCTGGGTGGTTAAAATACAAGTCTTTTTTTGAGAAATATCCAAGTAATTCATGGAAAAAAGTTGCCTTCGATAGTATTTATTCCTATGCAAAAAAAACGGAAAATCTTGATGCCATGCAATATTGTGTTGATAATTCATCTGCTTCTGAAAGAGAGCGATTACTAATACATCTCCACCAAATTTTCACACAGGATGGTGAAAAAATGACTTATGATTTGTTTTACAAAAAATACAATGATGAGGTGTTAAGCCCCTTTAAAGAAAAGGATTATAAATTGTCCGAAATGTCAAAAACCCTCCTGTTGCACCGTCCGTTTAATTCCATAAATTCGCTGAAATATGATACTTATATTCGGTTGGCAGCTCCACTCGAAAAGGCTTTTGTTGCTTTACAAAGATTGATTTCAGTTAATATAGAAAATAAAGATTGGAAAAAAGCCCTACAAACAGTAAATTTGTACTTACCAGTTTTTGGAAAATCAAATGAGAAAGTGATAGGTTTGATACATTTATTGGAAAAGAAAATAGACAAATCTGTGAAAATTACTTCAGTAGGAAATTCTCTTAATTCTGCCAAAGGTGGAGAGTACGCACCAGTTATTTCGGCCGATGACAAATCACTGTATTTTTGTGGTAGCGGTAGAGAAGATAATATTGGTGGAGAAGATATTTTTGTGTCACAAAAAATGGACGGTGTGTGGCAGTCAGCAAAAGTAATAAAAGAACTTTCTTTTAAAAAATCAAATGACGCACCCTTAAGTATTTCTGCCGATGCTACTACGATGTTGTTATTTAAGTCTGGAAAAATATTTCATTCAGATAAGTCCGAAAAGGGATGGACTACGGCTATTGTTTTTCCAGCCAATATTAATGCTTGTAGTTGGCAGGCCGATGCGATGATTTCGAGTAATGGAAAAGCAATGTTTTTTGCATCTACCAAAAGTGGAGGCTACAATTTGTTTTCTGAAAATAGTATTTCTGAAACATACCATGGTGGAAATCAGTATTTTTCAGACATTTATGTTTCGTTGCTTACTAAAATGAATAAATGGAGCGAACCGATTAATTTGGGTCCCATTATTAATACTCGATATTGCGATAGAATGCCTTACCTGCATCCCGATATGAAAACCCTCTATTTTAGCTCAGATGGGCACGGTGGGCTAGGGGAGTTGGACGTATTTAAATCTACAAGGCTAGCCGATAGCTGCTGGAATTGTTGGAGCGAACCGGTGAATATGGGAAAGGAAATAAATACATCATCTTCCGATTGGGGATACAAAATATCTACTGATGGTACAACAGCTTATTTTGCAAAAAATACAGATAGTCAAAAGAATTTTGATGTGTATAGTTTAAATTTGCCCAAAGAATTACAACCAAACCCAGTAACTACTATTTCAGGTAAAATTGTAGATTCTAATAATCAACCGATTAGTGTAGATATAACATGGATTGATTTGGAAACGGGTGTGGAAATAGGACAATCGAAAAGCGACCCGACGGATGGAAACTTCTTTATTGTGTTACCTATCGGAAAACATTATCGGTACACTATTGATAGACAAAAATATGTACCAATAACTAACGATATAGATTTAAGAAATGAGAAAAAAACATTTCATATTGAAAATAATTTAAAATTGGTGACATATAATGAAATACTGGTAATCGGTAATTTGCTGCCATACAGCAATATATTATTCAATACAGCATCTAGTGATTTGCTCGAACTTGCTAAACATGAATTGAAACAGGCTGCTAAAATAATTAATCAGTACCATCTCAAAATAGAAATAATTGGGCATACAGATATTATTGGCAATGATAATAAAAATCAGAATTTGTCGATGAATAGAGCCATGTCTGCTAAAGCCTTTTTGATTAAAGAGGGATGTTCTGAGCAAAGTTTAACCATAGCAGGTTATGGAATAAAAAAACCAATAGCCACCAATAAACTTGATATTGGTAGAACTAAAAATAGACGAGTGGAGTTGAAAATTGTGGGTAAGTGATTTATTATATTCTAATTGGCAGCTATTTAACTATAGTGAATTAATCACATTAAATAGCTGGCAATCATAAAGAAAGGTTTTTATTGAGCGCATGAGGCTAAATGCTATCACTAACAACTAATTTTAGGTTTCGATGAAACAATTTATATCCTTTCAAATTGATAAATAGCTGATCTTGGAATTTTTCTGGAACTTCAAAGGTTGCAAAACCTTCTCTCACTACTACATTCTGAATGTCGGAGAGGTTCATTCCAGCTTCCTCTTCCAAAAATTCTGGTAGGTTACCTTTTGTAAAGCCTTGAGCTATACCCATATTTATACTTATTGTAATCAATGGACTTGGTTTTTTCTCAGGTATCAGTTTGATTGTTACTTCCGTAAATTTAATTTTTAGTTCTGCTTCCAACATTTTTATGTCTTCCAATTCATCTGTTTTTACTAGACATATTGAAACGCCCGATTTTCCTGCTCGTGCAGTTCTACCGCTTCTGTGCGTATAGTGTTCCGATTTTTCGGGTAAATGGTAATGAATGATGTAATCGAGGTCTTTTACATCTATTCCTCTAGCAGCTATATCGGTAGCTACCAGCAGATTAATTCTATCTTTTTTGAACCCACGCATTACTTTATCACGCATTTCCTGATTTAAATTTCCATGCAATGCATCGGCAGTTACTACAAATCCAGCCAGTTGTTTGGCTACACGTTTGGCGGCAATTTTGGTACGGCAAAAAAGAATTCCTCGTTGGCTTTTGTGCTCCAATAAATATGCTTTTAAATAGTCTAGTTTTTCACCTTGTTTGTAAATCAAATAGTTATGCTCAATTTTCTGATTTACAAATTCTGTGGCATTGATGCGTATTTCCTTAAAATCGGGACGTAAATATTGTTTAATAAGTTGCTTCACATCCGCAGGCATGGTGGCGGTAAATAACATTTTAGTGGCATCGCTGTTGCAAGATTTCAAAATTTGGTCTATCTCGGTTTTAAATCCCATGTTCATCATCTCGTCGGCTTCGTCAAGTACCAAGAATTTCAAATCTTGCAGACTCAGCGCTTTTCTTTCTAACAAATCTAGCAACCGACCGGGAGTGGCAACTACCACATGAGTAGCACGTTGAAGTTTTTGCATTTGGTCTTCAATGGGTGCTCCACCATAAACAGCCTCGGCAAATACGCGTGGCATAAATTTGGAGAATAGAAAGAATTCACGGGCTACTTGTTGGCCCAGTTCACGGGTAGGAACCAAAACTAAAGCTTGAATTTGTGCTAGTTTTGGATTGATGGTTTGCAAAATTGGAAGACAGAAAGCAGCTGTTTTTCCTGTTCCAGTTTGTGCAATGCCAACCAAATCGTTTTCAGTTTTTAATATGTACGGAATGGTTTGTTTTTGAATATCGGTGGGTACAGAAATTTTATTAAAAGTAAGTGCCTGTATTATATTTTCGTTTATTCCTAAGTCTGAGAATGTCATTTTTATGATTGTAATTAGTAATGTTTTTTTAGTTTTTCTTCTTGCAATATTTTCTTTTTTATTTCTTATCGTTTCTTTTATAACACTGATTTTAAATATATACTTTATTGTTTTAAATCGTTATAATTCAATTAAACAAATCACTTTGCATTAAACTTTAGATGAAATAAACTGGCTAAATATTAATATATAAATTGTTAGACAATACTAACTCTGTTCCCCTCAATTTATCCAGTCTTAGCGGATGGCTAATATGTAGTTTCAACTTTTTTTACAAATCCAGCAACCCCTCTGGCAATTTTACGTAAATAATTTTTTTCTCGTGGTCTATTTCCTGAATATATTCTTCACCAGCAGGAATCAGTAATTCGTCATTTGGCTTTGGAATAACAAAAAGTATATTTTCGGTAGTTTTATCCACTTCAGAGATTATTCCAATCAGTCCTTTTTCTTCATCCACTAAGCTGAATCCAGCAAAGTAGTCAGCTTCAATTTCATTATCTTCCACTTTTTCCAAAAAGGATTTTGGCAAATAAATAGTAGAACCAAAAAATGAACGTGCTTGCTCTTCGGTAGTAACACCATCCAATTTCATTAGTCCAGTGGTACTGCCTTTAAACCGATACTCATCCAAAAAAAAAGGAACCAAAATTCCCTGAACCTCAAAAATGAAAAATGGAACATCTTCCCGGTCGAAAATGTCGGAAGTAAATGAAAATGACATTTCACCATTCACACCGTGAGGCTTGTTAATTTGTCCAATAGGGATTACGTCGGATTTTAATATCATAAAAGTGTTTTGAAAATGTGTTGCACTAAATTATTGCGCAAGTGACTGAATAATAGAAGTGTATAGATGTAATTCTTTTTAGGGAGTAAATAGACTGAAAATGCCAACCTGTCAATAATCAAATATTTAATTACTGAGAGATTGGCATTGTTTCATTTTTAGCTAGTCCACAATCGTTACCCAACCATGCGTGTCGGGTTCGTCGCCATACTGAATAGCACGTAATTTATGATACAGTTTATCGCAAATTGGTCCCGGTTTTCCATCGGCCGAAAAAACGTAAGATATATCTTCATCTATATCGTCAATTCTTTGAATAGGGCTAATAACGGCAGCGGTACCACATGCTCCAGCTTCCTCAAAAGTGCTCAATTCTTCTACCGGAACCTGCCTTTGTTCCACTTTAATGCCCATATCTTCGGCCAATACCATCAAACTTTTATTGGTAATGGAAGGCAGAATGGAAGACGATTTTGGAGTCACGTAAGTGTTGTTTTTTATACCAAAAAAGTTGGCAGCCCCACACTCATCGATGTATTTTTTCTCTCTGGCATCTAAATAAAAAACCGCAGAGTAACCCATTTCGTGTGCGCGTTTTCCTGCCACCAAGCTGGCTGCATAATTTCCGCCCACTTTGTATTTACCCATTCCAAGCGGTGCCGAGCGGTCGTATTCGCGCATAATCACAAACGGAGTTGTTTGAAATCCGCCTTTAAAATAGGGCCCTACAGGAGTTACAAATACAATAAACATATATTCATCGGCCGGTTTTACACCCACTTGTGGTCCGCTACCAAAAAGCACAGGACGTATATATAAAGATGCGCCCGAATCGTAAGGTGGCACAAATCGTTCATTCATTTTTACCGCTTTCACTACTGCTTCCTCAAATACTTCCAAGGGTACTTTGGCCATTAATGTTCCTTCGCTAGAATCTTGCATGCGAAGTGCATTGTCTTTCATTCGGAAAATGCGAACCTTTCCGTCTTTCCCTCGAAATGCTTTTAATCCTTCAAATGATTCCTGTCCGTAGTGAAGACTAGTGGCTGCAATATGTAAGCTAATATACTCACTGTCATGTACTTCAAGTTCTCCCCATTTGCCTTCGCTATAATTGCAACGGATGTTGACATCGGTTTTCATATAACCGAATCCTAAATTTCCCCAATCAATTTGTTCCATAATCATTTAATTATCAATTGCGCTTCATTTCCCATATTGAACAACAAATCAATGACACTTAAGTTGGGAATAAACCCAAATCGTTGTTCAAAAACCTGATAATATGGTACCTGTTTTGTGTTTGTGTATTCTTTTTTGGGATGTAAGTTGTTCCGAAAATCCAACCAATCATCGCCCAAATTTATTTTATATTCGTCTGTCAGTTTTATTTCAAGTTGTAAATCCAACATTTCAAAAACTTTTTCTTGTATTTCTTGATTAAAATCCCATAGGAAAGCCCATTTTTTAATGAAAAACGGATACAAATCGTCTTTGTAATACTCAAAAAAAGGAGTAGAATTATAAGCCGACTCAATAGAGCGCCAATGCTGATTTTGCCAATCATTATGCTCCGAAATACGAATGTCACGTGTTAGCGTTTTATCGCGATTCGATTTTTCTACCGGAATACTCAAAGCCATTTTTCCATTAGCACCAGCAATATTACAACGGTTACGATACGACTGTTTTGTGTACGATTCGCAATGTTCCAACCATACTGCATCAGCCTTTGCCAAAGCAATATAATATTCTATTGGAGCTAAATAAGCTGTTGATAAACAAACTTCTGACATTCTTATATTTCTAACTTCTTACTAAAAATAACCCATAAAGGGGAATTATCCACCCCGCCCGTTGGGCACTTTTCTAAAGGGGAATTATCCACCCCGCCCGTCGGACACTTTTCTAAAGGGGAATTATCCACCCCGCCCGTTGGGCACCCCTCTAAAGGGGAATTAAATTACTTCGGTCTGTTTTGTTTCATTGCATTTATAGTCCCATATTTTGAACTTGGATTTCTACTAATTTCTTATTAGCTCTTAACTAACAAAGAATTATGAAGGCAAATAAAATAAATAAACGCAAATCTTTTTTTTGTTACTTTTATTTTTTTGTCCCGTATTCGGGACTGAATTGCTACCAACTACAATCTACCAACTACAATCTACCAACTACAATCTACCAACTACCATCTACAAACTATCTCTCTGCATTTCTAAAAAATCTATTCCATCGAATTTTGCCATCGAACCAGCCTTTGTCTTTATTTAACGACAACCAAACCAACACCGGACGACCTACAACGTGATCTTCGGGGACAAAACCCCAATAGCGAGAATCAGCCGAATTGTGGCGGTTATCGCCCATCATCCAGTAATAATCCATCTTGAAGGTATATGTTTTGGTCATTTTGCCATTGATGTAAAAATCATCACCTTTTACTTCCAATTTATTATTTTCGTAAACGCTTATAATACGCTCATAAATGGGCAAATTGTATTGATTCAAAGCCAATCGCATTCCTTTTTTTGGCATCCAAATAGGGCCGTAATTATCACGAGACCATTTCTTTCCTCCTCCAAGAGGGAAAACATCTCCCTCGCGAGATGGTTCAATTTTTACTTTTAATACACCACTTGCCTTTTGAATTTTGCTATAAGTCTCTTCATTCATAGGAAAATGGTATATTGGCAAGCCAGCTTCAAAACCTAAATAAGTAATTAAATCTGGATTTTGTTCGTTATTTACAAGCATTCTGTCGTCAACACTGATGTTTAGTTTGTCTAATAAATCGTCGGAGAGGCGTGTTCCATCAGTTTGTACAAAATAATTAAACTGAATGCCATCAATTTTTTCTTGCGGTGTGCCATTTATAATTACCTGATTGTCTTTTATTTCCATCCAATCGCCAGCAACTGCCACGCATCGTTTCACATAATTTTCGCGCCGGTCAACTGGGCGATAAATGATGTCGCCAAATTGTTCTTTATTGCTATTTACTGCAGCTCTACCATAATAATGACACAACGAATAATAATCAGGGTTCTGCTGTTTTACGGCTACCGTGTCGCCAGCTGGAAAGTTAAATACTACAATGTCATTGCGCTCCACTGTATCAAAACCTTTCAACCGTTGATAATCCCAATGTGGATTTTCAATAAACGATTTGGTTTCAATAATCGGAAAAGTATGCTGCACCAATGGAAATGAAAGTGGGGTATTGGGTACGCGTGGCCCATAACTGGCTTTGCTTACAAACAGGAAATCGCCTACCAACAAGCTCTTTTCGAGCGAAGAAGTTGGTATTTGATAGTTTTGGAACAAGTAAGTATTGATAAAATAAACTGCTATCAATGCAAAAAGGATGGCATCAATCCAACCAAAAATACCCAACAACGTTTGGTTTTTGGTTTTTTTCCACCAAGTCCAAGGTGCTAATTTGGTGATAAAAGCATCAAAAACCACTGGCAAGCCTAGCAACCACCAATAATTTCCTACCCAAGCAATAAATAATATGTAAACCACACACCAAATACAGGCTTTCAGCCATTGGCTCAGCGGTTTTTTAAAACGGGATGTTTGTTTTTCGTCAGTCATTTTTTTTTATATTAAAAGAAAATAGATGTTGCTAATATTTTTCTCCCCTTTAGGGGTTGGGGTCATTATATTTAAAACTTAAACAAGTCATTCATGCCCAAAAATCCTTTTTTACCAGCTGTAAATTCTGCTGCTACTACAGCTCCCAGCGCAAATCCTTCCCTACTTTTGGCATCATGCGTAATGGTGATAGAGTCAACTTCCGACTCGTAATGAATGGTATGAATGCCAGGAACTTGCCCTTCGCGAATGGATTTAATGGCCATGTCGGTGGGTTTTGTTTCTACCTCCTTACTCCAGGTGTTTTTTCTATCCAAGTTTTCCAAAATACCCTCAGCCAACGTGATAGCTGTGCCACTTGGTGCATCCAGTTTTTGGGTGTGATGCACTTCGGTCATTTCCACATTGTAGCTTGGAAATTGGTTCATTATGGCAGCTAAATGTTTATTTACAACCATAAAAATATTTACACCAATGCTGAAGTTTGACGACCAAAACAAGGTGCTACCACCCGCTTCAATTTCCTTTTTTAAGGCTGGTAATTCTTCCGTCCAACCAGTTGTGCCTGAAACCACAGCCACTCCCGATGCAAATGCCCGACGATAATTGCTCAATGCTACAGCCGGAACAGTAAATTCGATGGCAACTTCGGCACTCTTAAAAGCTTCCGAATCAAAATCGTCAAGATTATCAACGTCAATCACCGACACAATTTCGTGTCCTCTCTCTATGGCAATTCTCTCGATGGTTTTACCCATTTTGCCGTATCCTATTAATGCTATTTTCATGTTATAATTAATTCTAGACCCAAATGCGGGAATTAGTTAGTTTTGTTCTTTTTGACAATTTACTATGCTTTTGTTTGGCTAATATTTATTTCCTGCCCGTATTTAATTATCTCATTTACAATTGGATTGGATAAATCGAATTCACTTTCTCTAAAAGGATGTGGCTCAATTCTACTATCGATTTTTCTTCTTAATCGCATCAATTCCAATTGCATATCTATTAAATTGCTATAATCTTTAAAAACTACCGCAATATCTATATCACTATCCTCATTGAAATTCCCTTTTGCATAGGAACCAAATAGATAAATCTTGAGGTATTTATAGTTAGAATTACTAACAGCCTCAGCATAATTCTGTGCAATTTTTAAAGCATCTGTTTTATCCATAATCTGATAGTTTTTATTTTTTCAATCCAATGATTACTAAATTCTTCTGTACACATAGCATAAAACTCTCTCTTATAATCATCATATCTCGCATTGAGATTAAATGAAGTAATCTTATCTAGCCAGTCAGACTGCTCATCACTCATCTCAATTTCATTTAATTCTGCCAGCCGATATAGGTTATGGGTAAATGGAGCGTGTGTTTTATTCTTTTTTACATAGTAAGCTTTAAGTAATTTCTCAATGGAAATATGACCCAGAAATAATGACCAACTATATGATTTAGAATTGAATAAATTTAGCATTGTTTCAAAATCCTCGTCAGAAGTATCAATCCAATGCTTTACTATTTTCTCTATATCAATTTTAGTTTCGTTCATCCTTTTTGTTTATCTTGAAATAAATATTGAAATTTATTTGTGTTTTTTTTGACATGAGATTTTTTTCATTCAATAGAGTTTATATTGATTAAATTGCTACGCAATTAAAAATAAGAGGCTTAACACTAATGGAACATCCCGAGAATCGGGAGACCATTGA
>JAIFKQ010000051.1 GCA_020049515.1 Paludibacter sp.
GAATATGAATTGAAACAGCTATGTCAACAGAACTATTACAAGAAGTCACCCAGAGTGATTATAAATACGGTTTTACCACCGACATTGAAACGGATATTATTCCCATTGGACTGAGTGAGGATGTTGTACGTCTTATTTCTTCTAAAAAGAATGAGCCCGAATGGATGCTAGAATTTCGATTGAAAGCTTACCGTTATTGGACAACCATGAAATTGCCAGATTGGGCACATCTCAATATCCCAGAAATTGATTATCAAAGTATTGCCTATTATGCAGCTCCGCGTACCAAAGTTCCAAAAACCTTGGACGAGATAGACCCCGAATTGCTCAAAACGTTTGAGAAACTTGGGATACCACTAGATGCAGTAATGGATAGCGTTTCGGTAAAAACAACTTTCAAAGAGAGTTTGGCCGAAATGGGAATCATCTTTTGCTCCTTTAGCGAAGCAGTGGAACATCATCCGGATTTGGTTCAGAAATACATGAGCTCCGTGGTGCCTTATACCGATAACTTTTTTGCAACCTTGAATTGTGCCGTTTTTAGCGACGGTTCATTCGTATATATTCCCAAAGGCGTACGTTGCCCAATGGAACTTTCCACCTATTTCCGTATCAATGCCATCAATACCGGTCAGTTTGAACGGACGTTGATTATTGCCGACGAGGATAGCTATGTGTCTTATCTCGAAGGATGTACAGCACCAATGCGTGACGAAAATCAATTGCACGCTGCCATTGTGGAAATTGTGGCCATGAAAAATGCACAGGTAAAATACTCAACGGTTCAAAATTGGTATCCTGGCGATAAAGAAGGAAAAGGCGGCATTTATAATTTCGTTACCAAACGTGGAATTTGCAAGGGCGAAAGCTCTAAAATTTCGTGGACGCAAGTGGAAACAGGATCTGCCATTACCTGGAAATATCCAAGTTGCATTTTGCTGGGCGATAACTCGTCGGCCGAATTTTACTCGGTAGCCGTTACCAATCACCACCAACAAGCCGATACAGGAACAAAAATGTTGCACATTGGCAAAAATACAACCAGCCACATTTTATCCAAAGGTATTTCGGCAGGCGTAAGTCAAAATAGCTATCGCGGGTTGGTAAAAATCAATCCTAAAGCTGAAAATGCCCGCAATTTCTCGCAATGCGACAGTTTGCTGCTAGGCGATAAATGTGGAGCGCACACCTTTCCTTACATGGAAGTGAATAACGATTCGGCCATTGTGGAACACGAAGCGACTACTTCAAAAATAAACGAAGACCAGATTTTCTATTGCAATCAACGTGGAATTTCTACCGAAGATGCCGTGGGTCTGATTGTGAATGGTTACGCCAAAGAAGTGCTCAACCAACTGCCAATGGAATTTGCCGTAGAAGCACAAAAGCTGCTGCAAATCACGCTGGAAGGTAGTGTGGGGTAATGAAAAGACGACCCCTAACCCCTAAAGGGGAATTATGCAAGTCTATCTTCATAATTTCACTTATAAAGAGATAGGGATTTATAATAATAATTACTCTTATTCCTGTTTAGGGGTTAGGGATCTAATTATATAAGAAACAAAACTAACCTAGTTCCCCTTTAGGGGCTAGGGGTAAAACAAAACAATACTAATTTAATTCCCCTTTAGGGGCTAGGGGTTCTTTAGGGGCTAGGGCTATATTATGTTACAAATAAAAAACTTACACGCCAGTATCAATGGCAAGGAAATATTAAAAGGGTTGGACTTAGTTGTTCGTCCGGGAGAAATACACGCTATCATGGGACCAAATGGTGCAGGTAAATCTACTTTAGCATCTGTGCTTACAGGCAATACGGCTTTTGAAGTTACTAAAGGCGATGTTACTTTCAATGGTAAAGACTTGTTGGAGTTATCACCCGAGAATCGTTCTCGCGAAGGAATTTTTCTTAGTTTTCAATATCCGGTGGAAATTCCGGGAGTGAGCATGGTCAATTTTATGCGTTCTGCTTTGAACGAACATCGTAAATACAAAAACTTGGAACCACTTTCGGCAACCGACTTTTTGCGTACCATGCGCGAAAAGAAAGAATTGGTGGAAATGGATAATAAACTGGCAAACAGATCAGTTAACGAAGGTTTTTCGGGTGGCGAGAAAAAGCGCAACGAGATTTTCCAGATGGCAATGCTGGATCCAAAATTGGCTATTCTGGACGAAACAGATTCTGGCTTGGACATTGATGCTTTGCGCATTGTGGCCAATGGCGTGAATAAATTGAAGCGCCCAGACAATGCTAGTATCGTTATTACCCACTATCAGAGACTGTTGGATTATATTGTGCCTGATTTTGTGCACGTATTGTATGATGGACGCATTGTGAAATCGGGTGGAAAAGAATTGGCTTTGGAACTGGAAGAAAGAGGCTACGACTGGATTAAAAAGGAAGTGGACGAAGCTATTTGACCACTAAGATTTGACCACTAAGGTACTAAGTAACACTGAGTTTCACTAAGTTTATATACTTATTTATAAATCTATTTAAAAAGGTATTGACAATTTATTTGATTGAAGTAAATCCTTGTACTTTAGGTGATTAAAAACATTTATGTTTTTCCTTAGTGTTCTCTCTTTTTGTCTTGTATTCTTAGTGTCTTTTAGTGCCCTTAGTATCTCAGTGGTGATTTTTTCTTTTAAGCAAATCTAAGTGTTTAAGTACCTCAGTGGTGATTTTTTCTTTGTTTAGATTAAATCCAGCATAAAAATGATGACACAAAAAGAGATTAATGATATGGCTTACAAAGTAGTATCTTGTGCTATTGAAGTTCATAAGTATTTAGGACCAGGCTTATTAGAATCAATTTATGAAGAGTGTTTTATTGAAGAACTTAGATTGAATGGAATTCCTGTTAGGTCACAAGAAAAAATTCCTCTTGTTTATAAAGGTATTCTTTTAAAAACAGAATTAAAGCTAGATGTACTCGTAAATGAGTGTATTATAGTCGAATTAAAAGCTGTAGATGAAATTAATCCTCTTTACAAAGCTCAATTGCTCACATATTTAAAACTTGCGGGACTACCCAAAGGATTATTGATAAACTTTAATTGTATCAATATTGCTTCTCAAGGTTTAGTTTCGCTTGTGACCCAAAGATTTGCCAATCTTCCAAAACAATGATTGACTTATTGGATAGGCAAATTATTAATAATTATTTAAGCTAATAGAACTAACACTTAGTGAACCTTGGTGTTTTTAGTACCTTAGTGGTTAAAAAGTAGGTTAAGAATCCTTGAAATATGTGGAAAATAGTAACTTAGTGAATCTTAGTGTTACTTAGTACCTCAGTGGTGAAATTCTTAGTAGTAAAAAAAAATTAGTGGTAAAAAATGGAACAACAATATATAGACTTATACAAACAACAAAACGATAGCATTAAAAAGCATTCGGCTGCGGTGATGAATGATTCGCGCGACGCATCTTTTGCGCTATTCCAGAAATTGGGTTTCCCAACTTCCGCGTTGGAGAATTACAAATATACAGACCTAAAGGAAGCACTTTCGGTTGATTACGGCCTGAATATCAACCGTATTTCAGTACCAGTAAATCCTTACGAGGTTTTTTCGTGCGACGTGCCCGGCATTCATTCTTACCTTTATTTTGTGGTAAATGATGCATTTTATCCGGTGAATGATGCCCGCAATAATGTTTTGCCCAAAGGGGTAATTATTGGTAGCTTAAAAGAAGTGGCCAACACGCATCCCGAGTTGCTAAAGGATTATTACGGCAAATTAAGCACTATCAAAGAAGATGGCCTAATAGCTTTCAATGGTGCTTTTGCGCAAGATGGTTTCTTTATGTACGTGCCCAAAAATGTGGTGATGGATCGTCCCGTGCAATTGGTAAACATATTGCGTTCGGATGTCGATTTTATGGCCAATAGTCATAATTTAGTGATTTTGGAAGAGGGTGCTAAAGCGCAACTTTTGGTGTGTGACCATACTGTGGACGATGTTCGATTTTTCGCCAATAGGGTTACCGAAGTTTTCGTTGCTCAAAATGCGAGCTATGAACATTATAAGCTGGAAAATACCCATATCAAAACCACCAATCTAGCTACTTTACTCATTGACCAACAAGCATCTTCTAAGGTGTTGGCAAATGTGATAACGCTCCACAATGGTGTTACACGCAATACCATAGAGATTGATTTGGACGGCGAAAACTGCGAAACTTTGCTTTGTGGAATGGTGATAGCAGATAAAAAACAGCAGGTGGATAATTTCACTTCTGTTATTCACAACAAGCCAAACTGTCAAAGTCGCGAGCTATTTAAATATGTGCTCGACGATATGTCTAAAGGTGGATTTACCGGCAAACTTTATGTGGCCAAAGATGCGCAAAAAACAGCTGCTTTTCAGACCAATAGAAATATTCTGTTGAGCAAAACTGCCAAGATGCGGACAAAACCGCAGTTGGAAATTTATGCCGACGATGTGAAATGTTCGCATGGTGCCACCATTGGTTCATTGGACGAAACTGCCAAGTTTTACATGCAGTCACGTGGTATTTCGGAAGAGGAAGCACGTTTGCTTTTGATGTTTGCTTTTACCAACGATGTGATTGAGAATATTCAAATCCCAGCTTTGCAAGACAGAATGAAATTGTTGGTGGAGAAACGCTTACGTGGTGAATTATCGAAATGTGAAGGTTGCGTGATTTGTCAGTGAAAGGAAACGACCCCTAGCCCCTAAAGGGGAGTAAGAAATAATAGCTTTGGTCGTTTACACATGCTAAGTTTTCCGCTTATTTTCCCGTTTTAGAAGATGAGATGCTAGGGGATTTCTGTTTCCTCTTAATGTTGTATATTTGCAGAAAAATAAATTCCAAAGATTATGCTTCATCCAACAATACTTGCATTATTGCCTCAAATTAAAGACCTTTTGCAAAAACACAAAATTAAAAGTGCTTTTGTGTTTGGTTCTGTTCTTACAGAGAAATTTGGAAGCGATAGTGATGTAGATTTCTTGGTAAATCTTCAAGACGGTTTAGACCCTGTAGATGCGGGTGAACATTTGTGGGATTTAGAGTATGAACTAAAAGATTTATTGCACCGTGATATTGATTTATTGACAGAGCGTTCTCTTAAAAATCCTTATTTTATTAGTGAAGTAAATGCAACAAAATATCCCATTTATGGACAATCAAACTAATAAAATATTATTATAATATCATTAAAGGTGTAACCTAAGGTTGCGCCTTTAATATTAATAGTCTTATTTCATCAAAAGTTATTCTTCAAAATGAACTTAAGCATAGACCAATTAAAACGGAAACTTCAACAACCTTTACCAGGAGTAAGTTCGCATTTAAAGATGGCACCACCACATCGTGCGCACGAAATTATAAATCATTTAGATAATTCTGAAAATGCGAAGAAAAGTGCGGTGTTAATTCTATTCTTTCATAAGGATAATGTGTTGAAAATGATAGTTATCCGACGAAGCATTTACGTGGGAATTCATTCCGGACAAATTGCATTTCCGGGTGGGCGTTTCGAAGAAGAAGATATAGATGTAAGAACTACTGCCTTGCGCGAAATAAAGGAGGAAATTGGCATTTCGGAGGATAAAATTGAAATAATAGGAAGACTTTCAGATATTTACGTTCCACCAAGCAATTTTCTGATAAGCGTATTTGTGGGTTATTTGGCCGAAAAACCAGTTTATAATATCGATGAACGCGAAGTGGATGAAGTAATTGAAATTCCATTTGCGGAATTTTACAAATCAGAAATTTTAAAAGAAAAAGATTTCTATGTCAATTCAATAAAAGCGGCCGATAAAGCTCCTTATTTTAATACCACCAATGCCGAAATTTGGGGAGCAAGCGCGATGGTTATCAGTGAGTTGCTGGATGTAATTGCTGAAAGTAGTATCCTATAGAATTAAAATATGGACGAATGTGCAGCTCCCAAACACCCAAAAACAAGACAGCATCTTTGTTTTTTAGCCAATTCTCTATTAAAGCACTACCACCATCAACGTTTTTTTACCATATCGGTAAGTGAGATAAAATCACTTTCGTGATGCTTTAAAACTGTAATGGATGTACCTTTTACATTAATCATCGCTTCATTACTCATATTATGTGCCTGTTTATTTTTGTTGCTTTTCAAAATTCAATTTCATGCTGCAAAGATTTGAAATCCCGCTTTCCAAAGTTTAATATGCAAAGCAGATGGTACATACCGATTTTTATCGGTAGCTTTCCTTCCCACCGCGACGTAGGCAGAGAGCCATTCGCAGAACTGAAACTACGCCGAACTACGCTACGAATAACTGAGTGTCCTAACAGGTTTTTTTAACCTGTTAGGTCTGATGGATAAAAGTAATTTCTTCAAGCTTTTTTCTAATTCCCTTGAATTCGATGGAATTAAAATCTTGATTTCTTATAGAAATAATGAAATTAAGACGACCAAAATGTTACCTACCTGAAACCAAACTTTAAGACCGGATGGCAAATCCGAATGGATGAGCTTTAATTACTTAAAAGACCTAAAAGGTTAAAATAACCTGTTAGGTCTGCTTACCATTAAGACCGGATTGAATCTCGATTGCTATCGCGGACCGAAGAATACAAAAGTTGGTCCCGATTGGCTATCGCCACCGACCAACTTTTGAACATCTAATGAATTATATATCCGAGTGCACTTGGGCTAGACGAAATTTACAAAAATGTTAGTCCAACTTTTCTGTGTAACCCTTGCTCAAAAATCCTTATTAAAGTAGATAATTGAATATTCCCTTTTGCATTTTCAATTTTTGAAATATAGCTTTTTTTTGTTCCAGACATTATTGCTAGTTGTTCTTGTGTTAAATTCGCTTCTTTTCGTGCCTCTTTAAGCATTTCACTTACAATAAACATTTGTGCATTTTGTTCATACACATTACGTTTTTCTGTTCCAATTTTTCCATGTTCCACT
>JAIFKQ010000024.1 GCA_020049515.1 Paludibacter sp.
TGGACGCCGCGTTGTTGGGATTTATTTCTATCCGCGATAGCTATCGGGACCAACTTTTGTATTCTTAGTCCCGATAGCTATCGGGATGCGATCCGTTCTTATGCTCAAACCACCATAACCTCCAACAGCCCTTTTCCTCCAGCATAGTCAATAGCCGAACTGTAGCGGTAATCTTCTGCTTGGTTTACTATCTCTGCTACTACAGGATTCTGGTGGATATAGTTGAGTTTCTGATTAAAGTAATCATTAAGACAAATAGCTTGTGCATCATTGCCCTCTTGCCAGAAACGATAATTCTTAATCTTATTATCATTCTTGCCAGCATACTCAAACCTATTCAACATCCATTCCTGACGACTCTCTGTTGGCTCTACAAGTAAAGTGCGAAGTATTTCCTTGCTGGTAAGCTTCTTGAAATCACGCATTATATCCGACACTTTATTTATACCATTTGCACCCACTATCATGTGCATCTCGTTAGTCATCAAAACCCAAGCATAGATTACAAGCCCTTTTTCTTTCTGGCAGTGCTGCAATGATTCTATAATGATATGCTTAAAAATAGGACGCGTAAATATATCCACCCAATCTACCACCGTATCGGTTACAAAATAACTTCTCCTGTTATGCGATGCTGTATGTTCATTTGTTTTTTCTTTTTTAAGACGGATTGAAAACCTCGAGTGATTAATATTCTTTTTTAAATCTATTTTAGCAAAGTAGAAGTAAGGAAATAATTGAATTCATTATTCAAAAATTTAGCAGAATTAATCCCAATCTACATGATAGGATTGAGAGTATTAGCAAACTTAGTTGAAATATGAATACAAATTTATACTTTTTATTTTGGGGTGATGCATTATTTGAAAAAATAAATGAAAAAAATTCGGGGGAGAACAACTTTCACATCAAATTTGTAGAAAATTCTTTGGAAACCAATAAACATTGCATTGATTTTATAGAAGTTTTTGGGGGGAAGTACAGTTTACAGATGAATGTTGCAGAAAATTCTTTGGGGGAATGCAACATTGATATCAAAGTTGTAGAAAATTCTTTGGGGATTGCAACATTCATATCAAAGTTGTAGAAAATTCTTTGGAAAGCGATAAACATTGTATTGATTTTATAGAAGTTTTTGGTGGGAATTACAGTTTGCATATTAATGTTGTAGAAAATTCTTTGGGGGAATACAACATTCATATGATTATTATAGAAACTTTTGTTGCGAAGAACATAAATCATTTTACATGTATAGTTTGGAAAGATGAAAATAATCAATAGTGTACTACATCAATCATTTTGCTTTAGAGAAATAATCAATGTAGCGTAACTTTGTATATTTTGCTTTTTGAGAATAAGCAATGTAATCTTACACGGTTGATTTTGATTTGAAAGAATTAGCATTGTAGGGCTACACTACTTATTTATTCAATTGAAAGTATGAAAAGGAGCTTATTAATAACATATCAATTGTTGTATTCGTACAAAACGGATAAAGAATAGTAAGCGGACGGAGTTATATCGAACTGCAACAAAACAGAATATCACAAATCTTTTTTGTAAGTTTTGATTTATTGTTTCGTAGTCGCAACTGACATGCTGCCAACTATTTAATTCATCCAAATAATACTGCAAATTTAGTGATAATTTTTTAATACTGCAATAGATAAGCCCACCCTGAAAGTATTGCTTTATTATAACGATGCAAAGTAGCTATGGGTGGTGTTACTTAAAACAGGAAAATATAAGCGACACAATGTCGCTTGTCCCTTGTAAACCTAGCGCATCAATCTAAATTTTCATCTAATTTATCGTTAAATAGGAAGAGAAAATGTTTATAAAATAGCAGAAAATGAAGTCGCTCAAGGGACAAGCAACCCCGATAGCTATCGTGGGCCTGTCGCTTTATCATATCTTCTTTTTCTGAAGCGACAAGCCCACGAATTCTATCGGGGTCGCTTGTCCCTCGTTTTACTTAAACATTAATTTTAATTATTTGCTTTTCAATTGCCTTAATCCATACAATTAACAACCCTGACAGTGGTCGAAGACCCTGTCGGCGGTTAGCGCTACGGTTAGCACTACGATTACCTGCTCCACTTACTGCTGCATTTTTTTCATCTTTCTACTGAACAATTTGCCCTATTCATTGTTTAAAATTCAAGAAAAAAGCAATGGAAACATACAACATCGCAATTTTTTATTATATTTGCGTTTGAAATAATTACAATTTGATTTAATATACAGAAAATATGGTATTTGATGCAGAAATGATTGAGCGTTTGTACGCTGCCCTTCCCGAAAAAATTAAACAGATAAAAAACAAACTCAACCGTCCGCTTACGCTTACCGAAAAAATTCTGTATGCCCACTTGGCTGCCGATGAGCCCATTGACAATTATGTGCGGGCAACCGATTATGTGAACTTTTCGCCCGATCGTGTGGCCATGCAAGATGCAACGGCTCAAATGGCATTGTTGCAATTGATGAACTCTGGTCGCCAAACAGTTGCCGTGCCTTCTACCGTGCATTGCGACCATCTCATTCAAGCTCACGTATCAGCTGCTACCGACCTGAAAACTGCCAATGATACCAACCGCGAAGTGTATGATTTTTTGAGTGCCGTGTCCAATAAATTCGGAATCGGATTTTGGAAACCAGGTGCAGGTATTATTCATCAAGTGGTGTTGGAAAATTACGCTTTTCCGGGTGGAATGATGATTGGTACCGACTCGCATACCGTAAATGCTGGTGGACTGGGAATGATAGCCATTGGTGTGGGTGGTGCTGATGCAGTGGACGTTATGGCTGGTATGCCTTGGGAACTGAAAATGCCAAAACTGATTGGTGTGAAACTGACCGGAAAACTTTCGGGCTGGGCGTCGCCAAAAGATGTAATTTTGAAAGTGGCTGGTATTCTTACCGTTAAAGGGGGCACCAATGCCATTATAGAATATTTTGGCGAAGGGGCTGCCTCCATTTCTGCCACCGGAAAAGGAACTATCTGTAACATGGGTGCCGAAGTGGGAGCTACTACTTCTATCTTTCCGTTTGATGAAAAATCGGCCGAATACTTGAAAGCAACAGGTCGTACTTCTATTGCCGAGCTGGCGTTGAAAAATGCCGAACACCTGCAAGCAGATGCTGAAGTCATTGCTAATCCAGAACAATATTACGACCGATTAATAGAAATCAATTTGAGCGAATTAGAACCTTATATCAACGGTCCTTTTACGCCCGATTTGGCTTATCCAATTTCTGAATTTGCAAAAGCAGTAAAAGACAAAGGCTATCCACAAGTGATGGAAGTGGGGTTGATTGGTTCGTGTACCAATTCGTCGTACGAAGATTTGACGCGTGCGGCTTCTATAGTGAAGAAAGCCAAGGAAGATGGATTGACCGTAAAAGCGCAATTTATCATCAATCCGGGTTCGGAATTGGTGCGCTACACAGCCGACCGCGATGGCATTTTGGCTGAATTTGAATCTGTCGGTGGCATCATTATGGCCAATGCTTGTGGCCCTTGTATTGGACAGTGGAAGCGTGACTCCGAACCTTCGGATCGAGCAAATTCTATCATCACTTCTTTCAATCGCAACTTTGCAAAACGTGCCGATGGCAACCCCAATACGCACAACTTTATCAGCTCGCCCGAAGTGGTGGCTGCCATGACCATTGCCGGTGATTTGTGTTTTAATCCATTGACTGATACTTTGGTGAATGACAAAGGAGAGAACATTAAACTACAAGAACCTTTCGGTTTTGAATTGCCTCCTAAGGGCTATGATGTGAAAGATGCCGGTTACATTGCACCGTCAAATGGTGGTGGTGAAATTAGCATTGACCCAAGTTCTAAGCGTTTGCAGATTTTGCAACCTTTCCCAGCTTGGGATGGCAAAGACCTGATAGAGCAACCGTTACTTATCAAAGCTACCGGAAAATGTACCACCGACCATATTTCTATGGCAGGCCCATGGTTGAAATTCCGTGGTCACATTGATAATATTTCTGATAATATGTTGATTGGGGCTGTGAATAGTTTCAACAACAAAACAAATACCGTACTTGATGCCCAAACGGGTGAATACCTTACTGTTCCGGGATTGGCACGTAAATTCAAATCACAGCAAATTGGTTCGGTAGTGGTGGCTGAAGAAAACTACGGCGAAGGGTCCAGTCGCGAACATGCTGCCATGGAACCGCGTTTCTTGAATGTGAAGGCCATTTTGGTAAAATCGTTTGCCCGTATTCACGAAACGAATTTGAAAAAACAAGGTATGTTGGCTCTGACTTTTGTTGACAAAGACGATTACGAAAAAGTACAAGAACAAGATAAAATTAGCATCATCGGGTTGACCAATTTTGCGCCAGACGAAAAGCTGACCGTAAAATTAACCCATAAAGATGGTTCTACCGAGCAGTTTGAAGTAGCACATACTTACAACCAAGCTCAAATTGAGTGGTTTAAAGCTGGAAGTGCTTTGAATGAAATGAAGAAGTAGTTTGTAGTCGATAGTTTGTAGTCGATAGACTGTAGTAGGTAGTAAGAAAAAAAAGAAAAATAAATATAAACAAAACTTGGTCTTAAGCACTATAACGGGCAAGGGGTCATAAATATCTAAAAGTATGGAAAGAGATTATTTGATTTTTAAATTGTCGGAAACAATAAAAACGACTACCCGTATTGACAAAGAGTTATTTACTCAGTTCAATGTAAAACGTGGTTTGCGTAATGATGACCATTCGGGCGTATTGGTTGGTTTAACCAAAGTGGGTGATGTAGTGGGTTACGAGAAACTTCCTGAAGGTGGCTTGAAAGCTGTACCCGGTAAATTGATTTACAGAGGTATAGATGTAGAAGATTTGGTACATGGATTTGCTGCCGAAAACCGTTTGGGTTTTGAAGAGACTGCATTTTTATTGCTTGCCGGATATCAACCTGATGCTGAAGAGCTGAAACTTTTCTCAAAAATGTTGATTTCAGCCATGGCTTTGGAACAAAAAGCTACCATGAATATTATTGACCTCGAAGGTCAAGACATTATGAATATCTTGGCTAGAAGCGTACTGGAATTGTACACTTTCGACAAAAAAGCGGATGACATTTCTCGCGATAACTTGATTCGTCAGTCGATTGATTTGATTGCCAAATTCCCTACTATTGTGGCTTATGCTTACAATATTCTTCGCCACACTCAACAAGGGCGCTCGTTACATATCCGTCATCCAAAAGAAAATATGTCATTTGCGGAGAACTTCTTGTTTATGATGAAAGGCCCAGGTAACTACACGGAATTGGATGTAAAAATACTTGACTTAACGCTTGTACTTCATGCCGATCACGGTGGTGGTAACAACTCTACATTTGCAGTGCGCGTGGTAAGCTCTACGCTAACAGACACCTACTCTGCTATTGCTGCTGGTATTGGTTCATTAAAAGGTCCTTTGCATGGTGGTGCCAATATCAAAGTGGTGGAAATGTTCGACCACTTAAAAGTGGCAATTAATGACTGGACTAACGTGAAGGAAATTGATGCTTATCTTCATAAAATGTTGAACAAACAAGCCTATAATAAAAGCGGTTTGATTTACGGTATCGGTCACGCTGTATATACTATTTCCGATCCCCGTGCCTTATTGCTAAAAGAAATGGCGCGTGAAATGGCCATTGAAAAAGGACTAGAAAAAGAGTTTAATTTCCTAGAATTGCTCGACGAACGCTCAGTAAACGCATTCATGACTTTCAAAGGCGAAGGTATTGGCAAACAAGTTTGTACCAATGTCGATTTCTATTCAGGATTTGTGTATGAATCTATTGGGTTACCATGTGAAATTTTCACTCCAATGTTCGCTATGTCGCGTGTTACCGGATGGTCGGCTCACCGCATCGAAGAATTGAACTTTGCCAGCAAACGTATCATTCGTCCAGCATACAAAAACGTGGAGGAAAGAAAACCTTTCAAACCAATGAAGGATAGATAGAAGGTTGACAAAGGTCTAAAGTCTAAGGTCACAGGACTTTCCTGTTTTTAAGTCAAAGGACTCAGGTCAAAGGACACAGGTCTTTCCTGTATTAAGTCTAAGGACTCAGGTCTTTCCTTGATTCAACTTATATTAGAAGTAGTATTTATTGATTAATTTAAACATATCAACTAACGTCATGTGTCTTTAGACCTTTGACATTTGACATTTTCAGAAGTCCTTTGTCTTTAGACCTTTGACCTTTGACATTTTCAGAAGTCCTTTGTCTTTAGACCTTTGACCTTTGACCTTTTTCAGAAGTCCTTTGTCTTTAGACCTTAG
>JAIFKQ010000195.1 GCA_020049515.1 Paludibacter sp.
ATGCAAAAGTAATTATTGACGGCAAAACGCTGACAACAAACACGCCCTGCAAAAGCGATGCTCTTGCCAGCGGTGAACATATAGTGCAGGTTATCAAAGAAATGTACCTACTCAGTTCTCCAGAGGTTGTTCGGTCTTTTATTTGGCGAAGGTTTCACCTTCGTCGAAGTTAAAAGTAAGGTTTCACCTTGCATATTAAAGTATAATATGGAATGTAAAAATTTTTCCTTCTAGTCAAATATAAGTGGAAGCCGTTGGTAATCAGATAGGTTTGATTAATAAAAATAGCTTTCGAGAGATATGAATTTTATCTACAAATTACCAATATTCACTGCTTCATCCGAATTTTATCGGGGGAGGGTCAAGTCTTGACTTGGAAGTACTAATGAAATCCTATTGCAATTAAAAATGCTACAGATAATTGCTTTTGCTATAACAATTCCTACATTTGCAACATGAAATGCAATTTTATCCTAATATAATAACAAAACAAGTTATGTATATACTGAAACTATTGCTCGAAAACGAGAATAATGACAGTGTTTTTTATGAGGTGCTCGTAAGGTAGGAATAACAACTTTATTAGAAAATCAGTATCCTAAGGCAAGGTATTATGATTTGTTGCAATCTACTGAATTTGAACGTTTTTTTCGACGACCTTCGTTGCTCAGTGAAGAACTTGAAACTGCCTCGGAAAGTGAATTGGTGATTATTGATGAAATTTAGAAAGTCCCCCAATTATTGTACGAAGTGCATCGTTTGATTCAAAGGATATTTATTCCAAATTCAATCATTCATCTGTACAATTGATGCTTCGTCCCCCCTCATTTTAATTTTGAAATAGCTATTGGCAAAGGATACAAAATAGGTATCACAAACGGCATAGCATTAAGTTTTGTCATTTCCACTTGCGCTATGCCTTGCCGAATAATGTCTAATTGTTTGGCTGCCGAATAAGATAAATCTATCATTAACCTTTTTTGGTGCGGTCCACGGTCGGTAACTATCACTATCACTTCTTTGTCGTTTTTGGGATTGCGCACTTTTAAAATTGTGCCAAAGGGCAAAGTTTTATGCGCACAAGTCATGCTGTCAGGGTGATATTTTCCGCCATCCGACGTATGTCTTCCTTTCATGCTCGAACAGTAATAGGTTGCATTGCCAGTTTGTTGCGAAAAAATACTACCCACTATTACAAAGGTGACTATTAGTATGTGTATAAGGTGTTTGCTCATAGTTTTTCGGTTTTTAGAATTACAAATATAGATAATTATTTTTTAAACGCCCATTAAAAAAAGATATATTAAGTTTTTTAATCCCATTTATACCGAATATTTTTTTTGTAATGGGGCTTTTTCCTTCTTCAAATTGCAATTAAATTGCAAAATTCAACAAAAAAGACTAACTTTGTGCCTCCTAAATAAAAGCCAAATTTCATGAGCCATACCGACCAACAATATGACCAAGTTGCCGCTATTTGTAGCGGTATTTTTAGCCAAAAAATGAAAGATTACGGCTCTTCGTGGCGTATTTTGCGTACACAATCCGTTACAGACCAGATTTTTATAAAAGCAAATCGCATTCGTAGTATCGAAACTAAAGGCGTATCAAAAGTGGATGAAGATATTCGTTCGGAATTAATCGCTATTGTTAATTATGGAATTATTGGTTTGATTCAATTGGAGCTGGGCAGCGGCACTACCGATGATTTGAGTTACGAAAAAGGATTGGAACTTTACAGCAAGTATTTGCAACAAACCAAACAATTGATGATGGCCAAAAACCACGATTATGATGAGGCGTGGCGTACTATGCGTATGCAATCATATACTGATTTGATTTTGATGAAGATTTTACGAACTAAACAAATTGAAGATAATCAAGGAGTAACATTAATTTCGGAAGGAATTGATGCCAATTATTTCGACATGATTAATTATGCCGTTTTTGGATTAATTAAAATTGGGGAAGAAGAAACCCTAACCCCTAGTATCTAGCCCACTACGAGTACTTTCTTCTAAATTCCGATAGCTATCGGGTGAAAGGGATAGAATTTTATTCGTATTTAGGGAACTAAATTAGCACTGTAAAATTTAAATTTACTTTAAACTTCATCCTTAGTCAAATACTTGATTAAGTTTTGATTTAAATCATCAATAATGGCAAAAAAACCACAAAATAAAACCACAAATAGCATCTCTAAATTTAATATTGGAAGCATTGCTTTGCAGGTAAGCAGATATTTAGTTGCAGCTGTATTTCTTTTTTCGGGCTTTGTAAAAGCCATTGATCCGCTTGGGTTTACTTATAAAATTGAAGATTATCTCCGTGCTTTTGGGGGCATTTACGAGTCACTTGCATTCATTGCTTTTTCTGCCGCCATTTTACTTTCTACTATCGAATTGCTTATTGGACTCAATCTGTTGTTTAAAGTACATATAAAGTTTACAAGCATATTGGCTCTACTTTTTATGCTGATAATGACACCCTTAACGCTTTACATTGCCCTAAAAAACCCAGTTACCGACTGTGGGTGCTTTGGCGATGCCTTAGTAATAAGCAATTGGGCAACTTTTTATAAAAATCTAATAATTAGCATTCTGGTTGTAATTTTACTTGTGTTCAACAAAAAAATGATCAACCCTTTAAAACCTAAAATTCAATCTTTTATCAGTTTGGGTTTTATTGGTTTTGGAGTTGGATTGTCCATTTATTGCTACCTACACTTGCCGCTCATTGATTTTAGACCCTACAAAATTGGCGTGAATATTCCAAATGCAATGTTGATTCCCGATAATGCTCCCACCGATGAATATCTAACGAGTTTTATTTATGAAAAAAATGGAGTCCAAAAGGAATTTACACTCGAAAATTATCCAAAAGGAGATTCAACATGGACTTTTGTGGACCAAAAATCTGTTTTGCTTTCTAAGGGTTACGAGCCGCCAATTCACGATTTTTCTATCGTCGATGCTAAGTACGATGACATTACCGAACAAGTAATTCATGATCAAGGCGATACCTACCTGCTTATAATGTATGATTTGAACGCTACTTCGTTAGAGGGTGCAAAAAAAGCCGAATTGAAATATCAACAGGCTTTAAAGTCTGGTGCCTCGTTTTATGCCTTAACAGGATCGACCGATGATGATGTGCAAGATTTTATACAAAAATCAGGGGTTACTTTTCCTTTTTGTAAAACAGATCCCATTACGCTAAAAACTATAATTAGAGCCAATCCGGGCTTGGTATTGATAAAAAATGGAACAATTGTTGGTAAATGGAATTGGCGCGATTTCTAAATAATTTTAAAATTATCTTATGACAAGAAAGTTATTTCTACTCTTTTTTATTGCGTTTATTGGAGCAATGCAAGCCCAGCAACTTAGACCTATGGGCAAACAAGCGCAAAGTTTTACTCCCTACCACGATTTCCGATTGGGAATTGGTGCCGTTTTATTCGAGGATTTTGAAATGTCCGATCGTTTCTTTTATGACGAACCGCCAACTTTTAGCAAAACAATTATCGATTTTGATGCCACCACCACTTACCGTGGAATGGTTTATACCAATGGAATCATCAATGCCAATTATACATTTCAGGCCAATAAGCATCTTGGTTTAGGAATTTCTGCCACACATATCTCTTTTTTTAATGACATTATGGATGCCGAAAGCAATTTGAAAGTAGGTACGGGCGTAAGAAACCGAATGGCTATTTACCCACTTGCACGTTTGACTTGGTGGAGAATGAACGGCTTGAATTTTTACTCAGAAGCCGGGTTTGGTCTTGGATTAACTACCGATTCTGAAACCCTTTATGGCGTAAACAACCTAACAATGAAGCGTTTTGTGAGTGCTCATGCAACTATTTTGGGCATTTCGGCGGGTAAGAACCTCTATTTCTATTCCAATATTATTGGAGTGGGCAATGGTGGATATTTTGGACTTGGATTAGGGTATCATTTTGACATTAAAACAACAAAAGAACTATGAAAAATGCCCTATTAAAGTCATCGTTATTTTCTATTATAATCGCTTTCTGGTCTTGTGGAATTGATGAACCACAAATTAAACCAGATTATACTTTGGCAGGTAAACAAATGTTCGATAAAACAGAATTACATGTAACCATGCTAACAGAATGGATGGACGTTTTGCTTAAAATGAATACGTACATTCAGGCGAATGACGCAGATAAGATGAAAATTGAGGATAAATATTTTCCCAATTATAAAATTCGAAACAATACTGTTAACACTTGGTCACTCATCGATTCTGGCGATACTATTTGTAAAATATTTACCGATGGGAATCCATTTACTGCTGTTGGAGCTAACTGGGGCATAAAGTATAAGAATATGGAAATTCCCTGCCCGTTCAGCTGTGTTTCTGCAAGTTTATGGATGATGAAGGTAACGAATTTCAAAATCAACCAATATAATGAGGATGATTTTTATCCCTATTACTCCAACGATTACAGTGTGGAAACATACATGTCTGATTCTGTGAGCTTTGCAAGTGATAATGCTATACCGGAAGATTTTGCTACGAGTAATTTTGAACTATCCGGAAAAGGAGAATTTTTGCGTTCAAACAACACTCAGGATGTAAAAATTGTATATACTATTGATAAAAACTTGAAGCACGTTGCCAATTCCACATACAACATGAACAGTGGAAAATACATTTTGTCGGCTGAAGATTTGCAAACTGCCAAAAAAGGAGTGGCAAGTGCTGAATTTGAGATTTTAATAGGCAATACAAAGAAAATTACGGTGGTATATAACGGCAGAACACAAACATACCCTACTAATAATCAGTCAATTATTTTGAACTAAAAACAAATTTACAAACTAAATAATTAAAGTAAAAAAGATGAGAAAAAACATTGTTGCAGGAAACTGGAAAATGAACAAAACCCTACAAGAAGGGTTGGCTTTGGCAACTGAATTGAACGCTGCATTGGCAGGTTCGGAACTTAATTGCGATGTGGTAATTGGCACGCCTTACATCCACTTGGCTAGCGTATCAGCTGCTATCGACACTACCAAAATTGGTGTGGCTGCTCAAAACTGTGCTAACAAAGCTTCTGGTGCTTACACTGGCGAAATTAGCGTATCAATGATTAAATCGACTGGCGCAAAATACGTAATTTTGGGCCACTCTGAGCGTCGCGAGTATTATGCTGAAACTAGCGCCATCTTAAACGAAAAAGTAGCATTGACATTGGCAGAAGGCTTAACTCCAATCTATTGCTGCGGTGAAGCGTTGGAAGTGCGTAACGCAAACCAACAAAATGCCTATGTGAAAAATCAATTGGAAGAAACTGTTTTCAACTTGAGCGCTGATGATTTCCAAAAAATCGTAATTGCTTATGAGCCTATTTGGGCAATTGGAACTGGAGTAACTGCTTCTACCGAGCAAGCACAAGATACCTTGGCTTACATCCGTACTATCATTGCTGAAAAATTCGGACAAGAAATAGCTGAAGGAACATCTATTCTTTACGGTGGAAGCTGTAATGCTAAAAACGCAGCAGAATTGTTTTCTCAACCTGACATCGACGGCGGTTTAATTGGTGGTGCTTCATTGAAAGTAGAAGATTTCAAAGCAATTATTGACGCTTTTTAATTTGCTAACTAATTGAATTTAAAAATCCTGTAATATAAATTACAGGATTTTTTTGTACTTTTGTAAATCGTTTTATCGCAATGAGAAACGACAAACACTGAACACGAATTTAAGTCAACGCGTCAAACCGCTGAAAAAGCGTCCCCATTACTATCGCGGAGTACGCTTCGAAACAAGGAACCCGAAACCCGAAACAAAATATGCTAATAAAAATTTACGATACCAATCCCAACCCAGTAGAGATACGCCGAGTGGCAGAAATTGTGCGCAAAGGAGGAATCATTATTTTTCCTACAGATAGTGTGTATGCTTTTGGCTGCGATATTTTTAATGCGGCAGGAGTGGAGTTCATTGCCAAACTGAAGGAAAAGGACATGCGTAAAGCACAACTTTCATTTGTTTGCCATGCCATGAGTGAAATTAGCGAATATGCCAAAATGGATGACGTGTCTTTTAGGCTGATGAAGAAGAACTTACCTGGGCCGTTCACTTTTATTTTGAATGGAAGCAGCAAACTTCCCAAGCTTTTCAAAAATAAAAAAACGGTTGGTATTAGATTACCTAATAATTCCATTGCTATAGAAATAGTCAAAGAACTAGGTAACCCCATGATGACTAGTTCCATTTTTACAGACGAGAAAACCACTGAATACATTACAGACCCCGAATTAATTGAAGAGAAATATGGAAATATGGTCAGCCTAGTTGTTGACGGCGGTTTTGGAGGATTGGAACATTCTACCATTGTGGACTGTACTGATGATGAGCCCATTATTGCTAGGCAAGGTGGTGGCGAATTGATTTTTTGATTATACTATTCCCTTTTTCTGATCTTTCCCGAACCTCCTTTTAAATTAAATATACAAAAAAATCCCTTGCAACCAACTGGTTACTAGGGATTTTATATTTTATCGAAAGGTTCAGCTTATTTTACTGAATCCTTATGAGCGATAAGGTCAAGAACTTTATACGAATAATGATTTACAGAAAACAAAAAAATCCCTTGCAACCAACTGGTTACAAGGGATTTATGTTTTATCGAAAGGATTAGCTTATTTAACTGAATCCATGTGAGCGAT
Organism: Paludibacter sp.; assembly: GCA_020049515.1. GTDB lineage: Bacteria > Bacteroidota > Bacteroidia > Bacteroidales > Paludibacteraceae > Paludibacter. The sequence continues at coordinate 6,714 of JAIFKQ010000195.1, forward strand.
AAGGTCAAGAACTTTTGACGAATAACCCCACTCATTGTCGTACCAGCTTACTAATTTTACGAAGTTACCGTTCAAAGCAATACCAGCACCAGCATCAAATACCGAAGTGCGAGTTTCGTGGATAAAGTCAGAAGAAACAACTGAATCTTCAGTATATCCTAAGATGCCTTTCATGGTAGTTTCAGAAGCCAATTTCATAGCCGCTTTGATTTCGTCATAAGAAGCAGCTTTTTCCAAACGTACAGTTAAGTCAACTACAGAAACGTCAGCAGTTGGAACGCGGAAAGCCATAC
>JAIFKQ010000172.1 GCA_020049515.1 Paludibacter sp.
TATCATTGGTAGTCATAATGATTTGAACATTCGATTTTTTTACTTTTTCAATAATTAAATCAATCAATGATTTTGCCCTATCATAGTCCAACCCTTCACCTATATCATCTATCAAAATACAACTTGGATATTTACTCAACAAAGCATAATTTAATTGAATCAGCAACGACAACGCCCTGAACATACCCTGTGACATTTCTCTTTGATCGGTAACATCCTCCAAATCAATTTCTTTAATATTTATCCCAATAGCCGAAATGGGATAATACTTTATGGGGGCAGTTTTAATTTCATCAATACTGTAGGAAATCCTTTTCATATCCGATATTATCTCTGATAAAAATACTTTGGGGAAGTCTTTTTTACCCTTTAGTAGAATTTTAGCTACTTCGTTACCGTCTTTTAAATCAATATCAATATTCTCTTTTACTAATATGGCATCTTTCAATAAATTATTTTTACCCAGCTGACTACCAAATCGGTAATGATTCAGGTTTTTACCCCATTCAAACAATAATTCAAAAAATGGATGTTGCTTCTTATCTCGCTTAGTTACAGTAAGAATATCATCTGCTGTTTCCGAATCCAACAATTTGGATTCTCCCTCATACCAAAGTTTCCCCGCTTTTCTATTCAACTTCTCTACATCTCCTATCCTCAGAGTCTCTTGAAATACTTTTCCATCCTTAAAATCAAGACTATAGCAGTAATCAATTCCATCCACATCAAATACTAACACATAATTAGCTGTTCCAAAGCCGATTTCATTCAACTGTACCAATTTCACGTCTCCCGACAACAAATCGGCAATATGACGTATTACATCTATTGTTCTACTTTTTCCAGTTGCATTTTTTCCGACAATAAGATTTATGTTTTCTAAAGTCAAATACTGCCCAAATTCATTATCCTGAGGTTTACCTTCAATACTCCATTCTCCTTTTTCTCCTTTAAAACGGCTAAACTTTAATGCTTTTAATATCATATTATTATGATTTATATTTTTGTATTTGCAAATATACTGATTATTCTAATACTAAAAAAACACATGTTCAGACATGGCATGCATCGGCTCTACAAACCACTAATGGAGTACTCGATGGAACATTCACGATGTATCGGAACATCCCGCCCATGCGAGATCACAATCTACCAATGGAGTACTCGACATCCCGCCCTTGCGGGACTACCTATCTACTATCTACTATCTACCAACTATAAACTATTCACTAATTTATTGGTAGATGTGGAAAATTACATCTCACGCACAAAGAAAACTTTGCTGTATCTTTAGCGGCAGAATTATAAAGAGATTTAGCATCTCTGATAGATTCAATTAAATCCAAAGGTTTTATTTTGAATGAAATTGCAGCTGAATTTACTTCCTCAATACTTGTTTCATCAATATTAGTGAGCGTGAGAGCCAATTTTATTGCTTTCAGATTCTCAAGCCTTGATTCATTTAATCTTTCCAAACCAAAAACTTTAATAGAAGTAGCTCCTTTCCTACTTCCATTTTTAGGGATAGGAATTTCTTCTTTAAAAGTTATATAATCACTTGGATTATCTTCAATTGGGTTAATTAACAGACTATCTTCATTGCTAAGCAAATTTGGATGACTATGAAAAGGTTTTCTTGTCAACTCATTGTCCAAAGGAAATTCATTTCGTTTGTGTTTTCGGTTACATATTTCACACGAAAACAGCAAGTTGTTCCAATTATAAGCTAACCAATAATAGCCTGGGTAGGTTAAACTTTTTGCACCGTTCTTTTTGTAAGCTTTCTTAGGTCTGAAATGCTCTACATCACCATAACTAGTTTCGGTAAATTTAGATTCACAAAAGCAGCACTTATTATGTTGATCCATTTTAAGTAGGGCTTTTACTGTAGCATCTCCATATATGGTATTGTCGAAATGTATTTTTGTAATATTCTTTGATAAAACACCTAACCTTGAACTATAACTAGTTGGATTTAAATTATAAAAATCAATTAATCTATTTGTTTCCGAAACACCTTGTATTGTCAAAATGGGTGGAGTATTGGCAGATTTTTTTATTCTTATCATACTAATTTCTCCTTCTTAGCTGCCTCTATTTTTTCTGCAAAATCACGAAGTATATCCATTGCATCAATTTCCTCTTTTGTTTCTCCAATAGGTATTGCATCAATTTCTTTATTCAATAGCTCCAACTCCTTTTGTTCGTTTTCCGACAATGCTACTTTTCTTAACAAACTTCTTCGTTTTCTTATTTTTCTTTCTATTTCTTTTGGTCTTGTTTCTTTTAATCCAAACAAATCACTTGTTAATACCTGGTCTATTCTCCAACTTCTAACAATAGCTGGCTCGTTTTCTATTTTTATGTGGTCACCTATTCTTTTAAGTAAAACCAAATTTGAATTTAATGCAGCTTGCGCTATTAAGGGACTGTGAGCAGTAACTATAAATTGGGTTTGGGTAAAAATTTTGGTAAGGTTTTCAATTATTTCTCTTTGCCATGCTGGATGCATGTGTAAATCTATTTCATCAATTATCAAAATGGCTGGTTCGTGATACGGCGATTCACTTTTTTCGTGATAATAAATCATTTTTGTTGCAAAATCTATCAACCAGGCAATAGTTGTTTTATAACCAAGACTTAGTTCATTAAGCTTAACCCAACCAAAAGCTGTTTTTATTTGTACTTCTCTTTGTAATCTTCCAACCTTTTCAACCCGTATATCTTGTACTCCATCGGGCAGCACTTTCAATAATAAATCCTTAACCCTGCGTAACTCTTCACTACCCTTTCTACTTTTTGCTGTTTCATAATCCAATCGCAAGAAATATTCCGATGAGTTCTGAAGCAATGCATCATCTCTAAAAAGCGTTTCGCTTGTATTACTAAAACTCTCATCCGACAATGACTTTTCGGCCATTTTACGATTGGCACCATAAGCAAAGCAATAAACTGGCGATAAAATCTTTGTGCTATACTTAGTTACATTAAAGTTGAATCCTTCACTATTTGACTTTTTATGATTTATTGAATAATCCAATGACATTTCAATTGTTTCATCCTGAAATCCCTTTTCGCATTCCACTACATTCAACCTAATTTTGGAATCCATTTCACCATTTTTATGTTTCAAATCCCAAGCATTTCGCCACCCGTTATTTATACTTAAATCGTATTCGGTATCATGTTGATTGCGTTTACCTAAAAAGCTTTGTGGGGTGGGCAGCATAGAAACAATACTTCGCAACAAAGAAGTCTTTCCACTTCCATTGTCGCCAAGAATTACAGTCCACTGAGATATTTTCCCCTCACTATTAGTAAAATCAATTTTTTGTTTCTTACTAAAACAGCGAACATGCTCGATTTCTAAACTCTTTAAATATAACATTTTGTGTGTATTTATTTGAAGTTACAAAGTTAGATGTTTTTCGTAAATATACTTCATTAATTATTTATATTTTAGTTCATGCCTCCAACACATCCTTTTTTTTTATCAATATAAATACCTCGTGACCCTTCTTATTCCAATTCAATATCGAATTCTTATAATTGTAAAAATGTGCCGGATGACCCAGATAAGTAATTGGAAGTGTTTAATGTCGTATAATTTTCATTCTTGCAGTATGCAAAGTCCCTCTCCTTGGGAGAGGGTCCTCGATAGTTATCGGGATAGGGAGAGGTCGAAATTAGAAATGTGACATTATTTCTTTCCTAGTACTTAAACCAATATCTTCATAACCTTATATTTATTATATTTAATCCAAATTTCTTAATGCCCCTCTTACTCCCTCGCCTTTGGGAGAGGTCCCGATAGCTATCGGGAGGGGTGAGGTCAAGGGGACGAGCGTAGCGGAGGGGTTTCTTATCTTCCTTTTTTTGGGGGGCAAATCTTCAAATTCTTCATCCCGATAGCTATCGGGACTTCAAATTCTTCATCCCGATAGCTATCGGGACTTCAAATTTTTAAATCTCTCCCGCAACTTTTCCAAAGTAAAAAGAAACTTTGGAAAAGTCTAATCGCTAATGGAGTACTCGACATCCCGTTTTTTCGGGACTACTATCTACTATCTACCTATGGAGTACTCGACATCCCGCCCTTGCGGGACTACCATCTACCAACTACCCCCTACAACCTACCAACTATCACCCTCTTCACCACATTCTTCAACCGCTGCAAAATCAATTCCTGCAACCATTCTCTCATATTATCAGTCCAACGCTGTGGATGGGTAGTTATCATTACTTGGGAGGGTAAAGCATTCATTTCAATTCCTTTTATCACATCATTTGTACTGTGGTAATTTGGAAATATACTATCTGCACCTTGTACAGACGTGGCATGCCGCGTCTCTACTACAGACGTGGAATGCCGCGTCTCTACTACAGACGTGGCATGCCGCGTCTCTACCTTATCCCTCACACTATACCGTTCCCCATCCCACATTCTACCCGTATCAGTCAAATAAAACACCTTATTGAAATCAACATCAAAATAAGGTTCACCAATAATACCATAATCTCTGTAATTACTGGTTTTCCAAAGATCTTTATTATCATATTTGCTGGTAGGGCTGCCATGCATACAAATGGTTTGCACGGGATAGAACTTACGGAAGTGTGCCAATTGTTGTTGGAAATGTGCCAATGCCTTATCTGCATCACCATCAAACAGACTCATATCCTCGTAATGATAACCAATTTCATGACCCAATGCAGCAATGGCTCTGATAATATCAGGCTGGTTACTCTGCGGTACTACCCTGAAGTAATAGCTGGCACGTATCCCCAAAGCAGCCTCTATTTTGGCTGTGGCCAATGAATGACCAGCACGTAAATCAACATCGTGACGAAGTATTACATATTTTCCTATTGCTTTTTTCTGGCAATAATCTTCAAATGTAAAAAAAGCATAACCCTTATTCTGTAATGCAACAAGTAGTTCTCGGTATATTTTCAGTGTAAAATCCATATTTAGTTAGTAGTGGGTAGAGACGCGGCATGCCACGTCTGTAGTTAGTAGTGCAGAAGCTATCGTGGAGTTGCAAGAAGTTCAGCAAATTAGCAACCACAAATTGATTAAACTTGCCTACCGGCAGGCAGGTAGGTTTGATTGGCCAAGTATGAAATGTATGTTTGTGAAACGTATGATTCTAATTAGTAAGGAATTGGATTTACCATCTACCTCTTGCCACCAACAATTTTAAGGCAGTTGAAAATCAACATATTTCTGTATTGGAATAAAAAAGCCTTTTATACAATTAGGGTTGCGAATGCAAATTTGAATGTGATTCTTTTCCTTGAAACCTGCATTAGGATAAAGCTCGGCACCTTCCCAAAAAACTCCCCTTACCGAATCATACTGCGTTAACTTAGTCTCTCTGTAGATGGAATGTATGTTTTCAATTACCGCACAATCTAAATGTCGAATCAATAAATCATCATAATATTTTGAAACCTTATTTTGAGGTAATAAAAGACCATTCTGTTCCGTGAAAAGTTGTAATGTTTCAAAGCTCGACTTCAATATCAATAGATTCTCAGATTCTAACAAATCCAAACAATAACCTAAATCAATCACAGCACCAATAACAGCAGGGTTTTCAACCTTTTTAGATGCCTCTGAATTTATTGTTCGTTCTTTTTGTTCCTCCGCAAATTGCAAGGCCCTACTGTAATTATTTTCCCAAAAATACATTCCATTACCAAGCCAATCGTAATCGTTTGTACTTGGAAGCATTTGTTCCTTTCCCGAAATTATTTCATTGGCTACTTTCACATCACAACCATGAAAACCCAATATCAGATTTGAACGTTTAGAGTACATTTACTACTTATAAGCTTTTGTGAGTTCACCATTCTTTTTGTAAATACCTGTGCTTTGTAAGTATTTTTCAACTTTTGCAGGTGATGACATCAACTTATTTCTATATGCTTCAAAAACGGCAATGCGTTCATTTACTGAAAGATTAACTGTGTTTTTTAAATTTCTTGTCGGCATAATATTTTCTTTTGTTGGTTTTATTTGCAAAGATACTAATTGTAATCAAAGATTTATCTAATTACAATATTTTATTCTATTTTTATGTACAGACGTGGCATGCCGCGTCTCTACGCAATCCACGAATTTCATATATGGCAAATCAAATTTAACCACGTTCTGCTATACGGATCTTGCGACCGCGATAGCTATCGGGTTCCATATCGCATATATTGTTAATATCCTATCAAATCTTCATCCC
>JAIFKQ010000156.1 GCA_020049515.1 Paludibacter sp.
GTTGAAAGAAAGAGGCCTATTGTTTGAAGATGAAACAAATGCCGAACACTATCTGTCAAACATCAGCTATTATCGGCTGCGTGCCTACACATATCCGTTTCAGGATAATATCAACCCCGAGCATCCTTTTATTAAAACAATAACATTTGAGCAGATAATTCAGTTGTATGTATTTGACAGACAATTGCGTCTTTTGCTTTTCAATGCTATCGAAAAAATCGAAGTTGCATTGCGCACTCAGATTATTTATCACTATGCAATGGAGCATGGTAGTCATTGGCACTTAAAACCTGAATTGTACAATAATCAACACTTCTTTAGAGATCATATTGACTCCTTAAAAAAAGAAGTGGATAGAAGCAACGAAGCATTTATAAAACATTACATTTGCACTTACACCATGCCGCCTGAGCCACCTTGTTGGATGAGTCTTGAGGTTACAAGTATGGGACTGCTTTCCAAAATCTTTTCAAACCTAAAAAAGGATGGAATTAAGGACAATGTTGCAAGTTATTTTGGTGTAAGAAATGTTGATTTACTTGCCAACTGGATGTTTTGCATAAGTATCTTGCGAAATACCTGCGCACATCATGCACGTGTTTGGAATAGAAGATTACCAGCGATTACAATTCCAAAAAAGACAAGCTATTCTTATGTAAACAACAAAAACATCTACAGTAATAAGTTATACTCCTATGTTAGCATTATAGAGTATTTATTGAATATTATCAGCCCTGAACATGGTTTTAAAAATAATTTCCGTCAATTAATTGACACTTGCCCATTATTTCAAGAAAGGGAAATGGGATTTCCTACTAATTGGAGAGATGAAGACTTTTGGAAATAGACTATTAAGCTTTTAGTACACGTCACCTACGCTAGAACAGAGTAAAGTTCACAAATTAATTATTTTTTTAACGGCTAAATGTGAGTAAAATGTATATTAAAGAGAAAGTGTCGCTTGTAATTGATTTAGATGATTCGGATAAATATGCGGGGTTCAGAAATTATTATAGTCCAAAAAATCCTTTAACGGTAGCCAATAAAAAAAGCCCACTTGTGCACTGAGCCTTAAAAAATTAGGCAACGACATGGAGTCGACGTTCATGCATAGCAGACTTACGACATAAAAGTACAATGCTGAATGTTAATATTCAAATGAATTGACAATTATTTGCAAGTTGAGTCAATAAAATTATCCATTGGAGTACAGCAACCAACCAAACTGGGCGCAACTGAAAAGCCATACGAGTAGGAAATCTAATACAGAAAAAGTTATGAATTATTTTTCAAGCAGCATTGAAAAAGTATGCAGAATTTAGCGGCAGAGCACGCAGAAGTGAGTATTGGTATTTTACTTTGTTTAATGCCCTTTTTTTGCTTGTAGCTATGGGTGTAGACAATGTGGTAGGTACTACCATTGCTTCAATGCCTTATGGTGTGTTTTATTTTTTGGTGGGATTTGGCTTATGGTTACCTGGCTTAGCTGTTTCGGTGCGCCGCTTGCATGATGTTGGTAAAAGTGGTTGGTTCTTATTTATTGCACTTATTCCGCTTATTGGTGCTATCTGGTTATTGGTGTTGTATTGACCCAAAGGCGGTGGTATAATATATTCTTTTTCAAAGTAATAGTCTGATTTTAAATCAAGCTTTTACTTTGAAACAAAAAAGTCATACTATTATAAATAATTTTTTAGAATGAAACGAATTGGATTGTTGTTAATTTATGGATTCTTCTTGTTTAGCTGTAAGTCAGCAACAAAATCAGCTACTGTTGATGTGGTTGAGAAAAATACAAAGTCGTTCCCTGAAATGTACATTGTACCCTTGGGCGAAGTTGATAATCAGACCATTGCGATAGTAGCAAAAGGAATTGATAAGTTTTATGGCATAAAACCTGTGATAGAAAAACCTATTCCCCTAACAAATGATTTGCTGGCCAAAAGTGGCACTCGTTATGAGGCGAATAAAATACTGACCAAGTTCAGATCCAATCGCAATCAGTTATTTATAACAGAAAAAGACATGTCCGGGCACTACAGCTGTAGTTTCTACCTTTCGGATAAAACGAAGTTCTAAACTGTTCGCTATCAGACTACAAAAAGTCAGTAATCATGAGCTAGGACATTGTTTAGGGCTACCACATTGCAAAGCAAGTTCTACCTGCTTGATGAACGATGCACACGGAACAATGAAACAAATTGACAAGGAGGAGATGAAGTTTTGTGTGGACTGTAAAAAGAAATTATAAGCTTACCGATATGATATTTGGAGCCAGCAACCAACCAAACGGGGCGCAACTGAAAAGCCATACGAGTAGGAAAATTTATTAAAAAAAGAAGAATATGAATTATTTTCAAGCAGCATTGAAAAAGTATGCAGAATTTAGCGGTAGGGCTCGCAGAAGTGAGTATTGGTATTTTACGTTGTTTTATACTATCTTTTTAATGGTGGCATGGGTTTTAGACATTGTGTTAAGCACAAACATTGAGCCAATGTCATACGGAGTATTTTATCTTTTGTTAGCATTTGGTATGTTTTTACCAAGTTTGGCTGTTTCGGTTCGCCGTATGCATGATGTAGGTAAGAGTGGCTGGTTCTTGCTTATAGCACTTATTCCACTGGTTGGAGCTATTTGGTTATTGGTCTTATGTTTTACCGAAGGCACAAGTGGTGATAATGAATATGGTGCTGACCCCAAAGCACAGTTTTAGCATTTAAAAAAAGCATGAATTTGAATCTTGAAAAAGGACAAAAGCTATTCCTAGCCATAGCGGTTGTAGTATTACTGGTGGGTGTGGCGGGTTTATTTGTGGGCATACAATATCCCGCTTTAGCTCGTCATCCCTATAGGTATCTGGTTCGTTTGGCAAATGAAATAACAGGCTCATTTACAGGTGTTGGTCCTACATCAAAGCATAATATACGAGTTCGTGACGCCTATCCGTTGCATCTGAAAGCCGGAGCTAAATATGGATGGGCACCATTGAACAATAGCTCCATAGCGAAATTGAAAAAGCAAAAGAAACTTGTTTTTGTAAACGAAGACGATGGTTTTTATGTAAGCGCTTTAACTACGAGTGAGCCCTTACTGACTCTTCAGGCTTACAACACCTTGGTTGAAATTGGAAGTAGATTCAGGCAGGCTACCGGTTCGGATAACTATTTTACTGTAACTTCGTTGACTCGTACGGTGGAGCATCAAAAGCGGTTGTCGAAAGTGAATAGGGCTGCCACAAAAGGCATCAGCTCGCATAGTTATGGCTGCTCTTTCGATATTTCGTACGTCCGATTTAATGGGGAACGAGGCTCAAACCCAAAGCTGCAACGCGCATTGGAAAAAATAATTCTTGATATGCGTCAGAAAAAAAGACTGTTAATCATTGCAGAAACAACTAGTCACTGTTATCACATTACCGTTTTTAACAAACAAGCTTCCCTCTAAGGAAAATGGTCATTGGGAAAATTCGTTTTAGCAACAATTCATTGATGCATTACCGAAAAATAATTGCAGCAAAAAAAATAATTTCGGTCAATATAAAGCGACTGAATCGGTTAAACTCTTCGTGATATTTTTTTTTAAAACAATTGCTTTTATTGCTTGCTATTGTAAAAATTATCAATATATTTGCAGTCTCTAAAATTTAAAGTCTTTATGTAGTAAAACGGCTGTTTTTGTTCCTTTTTTACATGAAATTATTTCAAATTAAAGAAATCTCACGCTTGCTATTCATAAATATTCAATGAATTTTTAGTGATGGCGCGACTTTAACAGGCTGTGTAAAAATGGGGTCATTTAAAATGTCAATTTATAAATTGAAAGTTGAAGTATTTATTGATATTTAAAAACTGCTTATCAAAATATTATAGATAAAAAAAAAGGGCACAATAACCAATGCCTTTCGGCATTTTAAGATGTAAGACTTGGAATCGTGTTAGTATTATCATTTTAACTATGAACTATTGTGCTCCCGATAGCTATTCCCGAAATGTCGGGACAAGCTGGGATGGTTTATTTTTCTTCAGCTTGACCGAAAAGGATAAGCAGTATTTTAAAATAAGGGAAATACTTTCTCTGCAACTCTAACTACTAAGGGGTAAGACGCAGAAAATAAATTACTTAATGTCAGTAATTGAATTTAGATTAAACCCTTAGTAGAGTTAATTATTATAGGCAAACATCTCTTATTTCCTTATTTTATTAATAGCTGTTTCAATTTGTAAGTTTTTTATCGTTCAATATATTTTATTACACAGTCTCTTTAAGTAGCACTCTCACTAATAAAAAATAGCTTTCCACCTCCATTGCCTGGCCGTGTAAGCTAAAATGTTAAGTTACAAATCCTATCTTGCTTTTTGTTAGGCACGAAATAACGCATTGCAGATAAACTAAAATGCGCTTAAAAAAAGACCTTGGGATAGCACATTAAACCTTATAAAGAAAAAAACAATGAACTAATAACTAATAATTGATAATGAGAGATCTACTTAAATTTTTGCCGATACAATTCTATAAAAAAGCGACAATGAAAGATACAATTATAAGTGCCTTGAAGGCAGAAAAGTTCCATTACGACATAACGGTGGATGAGCAAAAACTTACCGTTTTTAAGTTGGGGATAAAATTAGAAAATACAAATGTAGAGACTGTAATTCATTTTAATGCCGAATATCAACAAGTGGCTATTTATACATTTTGCCCCATAAAAGTACCAACAAATCTGCGGCGCTCTGTTGCAGAATTTATTGCATTGGCCAATTCTAATATTTTGCTGGGTAATTTTGATTTGGATTTTGAAGATGGCGAAATCCGGTACAAGTCCGCCTATTCTTACGATAAAACATTTCCAAATTCGGAAGCAGTATTTTTAAGAAACCTTTATGTCACTTTCAATTCATTGGATAGATACTTTCCTGGGTTGATGGCAGTGATTTACGGAAATGCAACTCCGAGCCATGCTATCTATCAAGTAGAAAATATTATAGACCCAACTTTAAATTGATTGGATAGCTTTGATATTTTGCTTTGTTAATACTCTACAGTCCTTCATAAATATATTATCAATAAATTGTATATTCACATCAATGATGAGGTTTAAATTTTACTTTTACACCATTTTTTTTATCGCCAATGGGGGAGGTTTATGTACAGTTAGCCCGAGTAAGTAAAGATGATTGATTGCCAGTAATTCAACTAAATAAAACCATTTTTTTTTGCTTATTTCTAGCGTGCAAACCGATTACGATGATTGCTTAGTACCCCTCAATAACTCAATAACCCAATAACTCAAAAATTCAATAACAGCCCAATAATAACAACCCAAAAATCATGAAAAAACTATTAACATTGCTTGTTTTTGTCTGTTTATTCAGCAGTTCGTTTTTTGCTCAAAGTACTAATTTTAATGAAGGAAAAAAGGCATTGGAAGCAGAAGATTTCGATGGTGCTTTAAATTTCTTCACAAAAGATTTAGCCGATTATCCAACCAGTGCCATGACCTTTTACTACCGTGCTTGGGTATATTATTATAAGTCGGAAAATGCGAGAGCGCTTAATGACGTAAATTCAGGGATTAAGAATACTGCCAAAAAAGAGGAGAAATTGAAGGCTGCCTTTTATGAGCTTCGCGCTAAAATCAATATCGAAATTGATGAGCCTACCAATGCGTTGGCCGATTATAGCATGGCCATAAAGTTGGATGCTACCGATGATGATTATTATGTGGGTAGAGCTCAGCTTTATTATGATACTGAAATGCTTGCTAAAGCGGAAGCGGATTATTTAGCCGTGTTGAAGTTAGATGAAACATCTGCGCGTGCTTTTGCTGGTTTGGGTCGAAATTATGTGGCTCAGCAGAAGTATGTAGAAGCCGACAAAATACTTGCGAAGCTTAAAAAGCTTCATCCCGATTACAGTACCGCCTATTTTTACAGCGCCATTAGTCAATATAAACAAGGGAAATTTGATGCTGCCATTGAGGAGAGCTTCCAAGCTTTTAGGTTAGATGACTCTGATGAAAGTAATAGGGATTTGTTTTTAGATTATGCCGATAAAAATTATCCTTTGGCACTGTCGAAAGTGTCCTATAGAATGAAAGAAGAGCCCGGAAACCCTTTTTGGGCTGCCTATAAAGGTATATTATTGCAAGATAAAGGCGATTACAGTGATGCTATCCCTTGTTTCTCGTTGGCCATAAAATTGTCGGACGAAGCTCCCTTCAGTTTGTATTCGCGTAGAGGTCGTTGTTATTTAAGTAACGGTATGTCGGCTTTGGCCATCAAAGATTATGATTTCGTATTGAACAACGATTCAACTCGCCCCTACGATTATGCCTACAGAGCAGATGCCAAACGCCTGCTTGGATATTACACTGAGGCCATAAAGGATTTTACAAATGCCATAACTTTGCAGCCCGGTGACGCCTGGTTTTATTGCCGCAGGGGATGGGTTTACGAGGAGTTTTTGAAAAACAATAATGCTGGATTAAATGACTTCAACAAAGCGATAGAAATTGATAAAACGTATGCTTATACTTATTTGCATCGGGGTAGAATGTATAAACTAAAGTTAAACGAACCACAAAAGGCTAAGGATGATTTTGAAACCATTTTGAAGTTAGATACTGTGATGCTAGTTGGTGGTAATTGCAGGCATTATGCATTGTTTGAACTAGATAGGAACAAAGAGGCAATTGATTGGATGGATAAAATTCTGATTCAATTTCCCTTAGAAGGTAATTATTACGATGCCGCCTGTTTGTATTCGTTGATGAAAAAATCGACCGAGTCTATAAAATATATAACCTTAGCATTCGAAAATGGGTACCGGGACTTAACACATTTAAACAGCGATGATGATTTGGACAATGTTAGAAATATGCCCCAGTTTAAAAGTGTGTTGGAGAAATGGACAAAAATAATAAATTTGGAATTGCAAAACGCGGCACCCAAAGAAGAAACCACAACGAATGAATTGACAGCGGGTACAAAAAATAGAACAGTGGTCATTCCAATGATAAAAAAAGGGAGTGGCACCTATGAGGTAGCTTGCAAAATAAATGACTTGCCACTCAATTTTATATTTGATACAGGGGCTAGCGACATATCCATATCGCAAACCGAAGTTCAGTTTATGCTTAAAAATAATTATTTGAATAAGTCCGACATTCATGGTACTCAGCAGTATCTCGATGCGAATGGCAATGTGGAACTTGGAACAAAAATCGTTTTGCGTAAAGTAGAAATTGGCGATTTTGTATTAAATAACGTTGCGGCCTCCGTGGTCAATAACAATAAAGCACCCTTGCTTTTTGGTCAAAGCGCGTTAGATAAGTACGGAAAAATAATCATTGATAATGAAAATAAAACCATTACGATAAGTAATATGAAAAAGTAAGTTGGGTGGATGAAACAGCCGATGCTCCTCACTTTCATATCCTTTTTTGTATCTTATTGATAGTTGGGCTTTATGGCGTCAGGGCTTCACTTGCTAGCTAAATTTTCGATTGGTCTTACAGAAAAGTCAATCTCATACAGCTGGCACTGAATGGTTAAAATATGAATCTATTTGTGATAGTAAAAAGAAAAAAAAGAGTGTTTAGTTTTTAGTGTTAAACTTGCATTTTTAAAATTTAAAACTACAGCAATCGAAACGTTCAAATTTACTGCATCATACAAACAAGTACTCCAAAACACCACTTCTTTTTCTTCAGCTTACATCAAATCAGCTTACAATACAGCTTGCAATTTATTTTAAAATTATTACTTTTTTGCTTGTAGTTGTAAAAATTATCAATATATTTGCACTCTCTAAAATTTAAAGTCTTTATGTAGAAAAACAACCGTATTAGTTAGTTTTTTTGCATGAATTTATTTCAAATTAAATAAATCTCACGCTAGCCATTCTGAATTTTCATAGATTTTCATAAGAAGCACGCCACTCTCACACGCATACAGTCACAAAGTAACTTGCTACACCTCCATTGCCTGGCCGTGTAAAGCTTGATTTAAAATAAAGTTTACATAAGGGTATTTTGCTACACCCAGCTGATTTGAAAGACCGCTCCCTCACCCCAAAACCATTGGGGACAAGGTCTTAAGTGTTTTTCTCTGGACATTTATTTTTAACCGAC
>JAIFKQ010000062.1 GCA_020049515.1 Paludibacter sp.
GCTTTTAAGTTGTGGATTATTTCGTCAATTTTCGTTTTCACGTCTGCATTTTTATTCCATTGTGCATGTCGGAATTTCATATTTTCATCCGTTTTCTGAATGGCTTCATCTGCCAGTTCAGTTATTCCCAGCGGTGCAAGCGCATGGAGAACTTTCGCTTTCAACGTGTTGAAATCACTTTCGGCTTGTTGTACTTTCGATTTTTCTAGTGCTAGGTCAGTTGTAAATTTAGCTATGTTATTTTCAATAATTTGCAAGGTGGACTCGGCAATAATCAGCTGGTTTTTAATCGTTTGTTCTTCTTTTTCGGCTGTTGCCAATGACGCGTTTAATTTCTCTACCTGCTTGATTAATTCAATTACAGCATTTAGTTTCAATTCTGTATCATTGGCATCTGGGATATTTCCTTCTGCAAAAGGATGGTGCAGCGAGCCACACAGCGGGCATGCCACGTCGTCTTCCAATTGCCTTCTTTTCGTTTCCAAGCTTTCAATTTCGCGCATCAGCAATAACTTCTGATTCAGCAAATCCTGCTCATTTCGGTAATCGGCCAACGTACGGTTATTTAACAGAAAGAGCATGGACTCTTGCGCCTCAAGCACTTTGTCGGTCATTGCTTTCAAGGTTGATTTTTGAATGTCCAACTTTTTCTTTTCAGTTACCCCTTTTTCCTTTTCTAGGTCAACTTGTTTCGCAAAACCAATTAGCTGTGTTTTCTGATTTACAAAAAGGGTTTTGGCTTGCAGCAGATGATTTAGCGAAGCACTAATGGCTCCCAATTCAGTAACCAATAACGCATCCGTCTTGTTTTTTTCGAGATACTGGTTTGCATTTTCTTGTTCCTGCTGTTTTATAACTACACTTTCTGTTAGCGTTTTTATGGTGGCTTCCAACTCTTTTTTGGCTTTCAGCTTTGCATCTACCTCGTCAGTGGCATTTTTATGTAACGTTTTTTGATTGGTTATATTTACATCAATTTCCCTCACTTTTGTGATAATTTCCTTTTCTATTGATGTTTCGGCAACTACTTTTTCTAACCGTTTGGCTGCCGCATTCTTATCAATAATTGCAGCCTCCAACTCCGCTTTTCGCTTTGGCAATGCTATTTCTGCTGCCGCCAGTTGGGTTGTATCTCGCTCTTGCACCGTCCGTTCGCTGGCTAGAATGGTGTAATCAACTTCCAACTCATACGCTTTATTCGCTTTTTCCAGCACTTCGCGCTCGGGCGCAAACACCGCTAACGCATTTTGGTGTGTTATTTCTTCTTGCTGAATGCTTGTCAATTCTTTTTTGAGCAATTCAATGTCATTGAGCCACTTAATGGAAATGTCCAAGGTTTGTTTTAGCAATGACTGCTCTTTTTCGTGGGTTTCTTTTTCGGCAAATTCCGTTTTCAATGCAGCTATTTCGTCCTCCCTTAGAATAACAATGCCGTTTGTTTCGGCTTTTATCAACTCCAATTGAACGTTTTCTGACCTGTTTCTTTCAAAAACGCGCCTGGATATTTCGGTGTAAATGGCCGTTCCCGTAATTTGCTCCAATATGGGTGCGCGCTCATCCGCACTGGCTTTCAGAAAGGCGGCAAAACCACCTTGCGCTAGCATCATGGCCTGCGTAAAGCGATTGAAATCCATGCCCGTATAATCTTCTACTGCTTTCAGTGTGGTTTTTATCTGCGATGAAATTACCGCTCCCGTATCGTAGTTGGAAATTTCGTGTTTGGCTTGCTGCAAGTTGCCTGTAGCACTTCTGCGGGCTTTGGTTTGACTCCAGCAAGTTGTAAATGTGCCTTTCTGCGACTGGAAAATTACTTCGGCAAAGCACTCACCAGTTTTGCGCGACATAATTTCGTTGGTACTCGACGATATGTTTATCAAGCGCGGTGTGCGGCCATACAACGCCAAACAGATGGCATCGAGAATGGTAGATTTTCCTGCGCCTGTAGGACCCGAAATGGCAAATATTCCTTCGGACACATATTCCGGTGCCGTAAAGTCAATCTTCCATTCGCCAACCAACGAATTTAGATTTTTAAATCTGAGTTGTAGTATTTTCATAGTGTGCGGTTTTTATTCTGCATTAAAATCATTGGTATCCATTTCGGTCACTATCTCATTGAAACAAAGCAACAAATCCGTTTTGTTTTCATCAGTTATGTCATTGGCAGTAAGGCATCTCATAAATACATCGTGCGTGTCCAGGTCTTCCAATGTTTCGGTAATATTTGCCCGTCGTAGTATTTGCAACTCTATTTGTCTGTTTTTGATAAGCAAAGCTATCATGTTGGTGTCTTTAATTTCGGTGTTCACCATTTCAATCAAATCGCCCACAAAATCATTTCCGGTGAGCTCCACTTCCAGCCATGCGTCACTGTTGTTGGCTTTTAGGTTGGCTATTTTCTGCTGAATAACATCTCCGTTGCCCGATATTCTGTGCAATTGCTGAAAGCGCGGTATTTCATGCTCCGCAATGATGGTTTCGTTGTTTGCAAACTCCACCACCACTACTTTTTTAGTCTGGTTGGCTTCGTTAAAACCCATGGGAATGGGCGACCCCGAGTAGCGTTTGTTGTTGGCTTTGCCCACCGTTTGTGCAATGTGGAGATGTCCAAGTGCCAAATAGTCAAAGCAGGCTGGGAAATAATCTTCGGCTATATGCGCCAACGTGCCCACATACAGCTCTTTCACGCCATCGCCCTCACTGGTTTTTCCGCCCGAGGTAAACAAATGTCCCACGCCGATGATGGGAATTTTGCCAGCGTTTTTTTGTATCTCCACTGCAATTTGTCCCACCGCCTCGTAATGTTTGGCAATGCCGGTAATCAGTTTTTGCGATTTGTCCTCCATTGCTTCGCCGGCTTCTACGTTGCGCACATCCCTGTCGCGGAGAAACGGCACGGCGCAAACAATGGCTTCGGGCATATTTTGATTGTTGTAAAGCGTAATTACTTCATCGGCCAGCGTATCGCACATTTCACCCACCACGTGTACGTGCATGGTTTTGAGGAGTAGTTTGGGAGCGTTCAGAAAAGTGGGGGAGTCATGGTTTCCGCCTGTTATCACCACGTGTCGGCAGCAAGTGAGGGATGCTTGGTGCAAAAACTGGTAGTAAAGTTCTTGCGCACGGTTGGTGGGCATGGTGGTGTCAAAAATATCGCCCGCCACTATCAACGCATCAATTTGTTGGCTATCGATAAAAGCAATAAGCCAGTTGAGGAACTTTTCAAACTCTTCGTAGCGTTTTTTTGTGTAAAGCATTCGGCCCAAATGCCAATCGGAGGTGTGAAGTATTTTCATTGAGATAAGTATTTTTATGAATGAAGTTATTGGTTGTGAAGAAAGTATTTGGCCAAAGAGCCGTAAAAAATCAATTCCTTTTCCTCTGTCTCCTCCAGCTTCCGACAAATCGTAATAAATGGCGCTGGAGCCTATTGAGCAGAGTGCGACTTGTTATATTGTACAAATACGAAATTATTATTCATCAGAAAGTAATATTTATTTTAATACAATGCTACAATAGGAATAGACTTTGTACAATTGTTTTGGAGTTTAACATATTCCAAATTATTGCATTATGTCATCGTATTTCGTCAAACAAAATTACACAAAAAATGCAGGATAATAAAGTTAAGTTTCTACAACCTACCAATTATTATCCTGCACTATTTAAACTTCTATACTTTAGTTTATCACTTTGCCTTTCAGTTGCAACTGTTTCGACTTAATACTTACAGCACTGTAAACTCCTGCAAACAACAACAACAACCATACTCCGTCACCAATTGGCACAGCACCTGGATCAACTGGGTCTTCCGGTCCTTTATATGGTTTATGTGTTCCATTTAAATCAGTATCCAACCTACTAAATTCAGATTCTTTACTTTCTTGACCACCCAAAATGGAAGAGTTAATTTCCGGGTTGAAAAGATTTTGGTTATTGATAGTATAACGATCAATAGATCTTTTATTAGTTGTAGCTATTATTTGTTCGGAAGCATTTATCATATTATTTCCGTTGCGTGTTGAATTACTTTTGCGGACACCCTGAACATTAATATCCACTGCCGAATGGAGGCTACTAGTAGGAAAGTTAATATCAGAAGCTTGTTGTATATGACCAGTTTCTTTGAATTCAGTCACGGGACCCCCCACGAGATTAGACCTGATTTCTGCAGAAGAATAGTTATTATTTATTGCATACGATTTTCCAGAGGAGAAGTTATTAGTGGGAAATGAAATATTTCCAGCACTTGTAAATGAACTTTTCTGATCCAATGAAGATTCAAAAAACGTGAAGGCAGTGATTGCAGCTACAAGGAAAACTGCGACAATGACTAATACTCCAGTTTGATTTGATGAGTTACTCATAAATTTGGGATAAGATACTATTAATATGTTTGTTTTGTTCGTGTTTAAAAAAGTAAAAAAAGCTGTATCTTTGAAAATAATCAAATGATAGGTTTTTAAGAGATATGAAGACTAGTTGCAATGATATATTTAACAACACAAACATCTTTAGAAGCCTTCTTACTTTTTGTTACTGTTCAATTATTTTTTTATTTTTTCTATCAAAATATGTAATCTACCAACTACTTGCTATCAATTAAACTACCGATTATATACTATTTTCTTAGTCCAGTTTTTAGCTCCAGACAATACTTGAACAGTGTACATACCTTCAGCATATAGCGAAATTTCGAGCGAATTATTAAAGGTCGTTTTATTTGCTACCAAACGTCCCACGACATCATAAACACGCACGCTGGTATGAGCATTCAAATCGCTCAACAGCAATTTGCCATTTACCAGTTTTATCGTTGCGTCTATTTGATTACTTTCGTTTACGTCATCAAAAGCAGTTGCAATCCGTTGAGCAGTAATTTTAAAACGCGTAATATCTGTACCTGCAGTTGCATCAAATGAATAGCTGGAAGACAATAAATCTGTTACTGTTTCCGGCACTGTTTTGGTATCGGTAAGCAATAATTTGGAAAGACTAGGTGCCATTTTTGCATCTACGCTAATGGTTGATTGTCCTGAAGATTTGGTGTAAACTCCTAATGTCAAGTTCGCTACCTTCGACATTGGCAAAGCATTAAATGCATAATTAATACCTCCCAACACGGTAAACACCTGTGGTTTCACAGTTCCTGTTCCAATAATTTTCTCTAAATCAAAACCACCTTCATAAGCAACAGTATTTGCATTGTCCAAAATCAAACTCGTTTTGTCCACTCCAGTTGCACTAGTAAAGTTCACTCGTAACCTCTCAGTATCATCAGCTCTAACTGAAGCAGGTGCCGCTTGACGACCAACTAATGAAAAAGAAATAGTAGGTGTTGAACCATATTGAACAAAATAAGCTTCGAATGGCTGAATTGAAAAGGAGGAGGCAGCATCCTGATTGTAGGTTTTACCCAAAGCATCTGGAACTGATATGAAATTTATTCCACTAATATATTCGCCTGTAAATTTGCTCAAATATGGTTGACTGATTAAGTTCCAACCCCAATTGTTATTAGATCCAACCCCAGTAAGAGGTGCTATTGTAATATTTTTGACAGCTTCGGCATTTACTATTGAATTTGGTAATGGAAATCTTACATTAAATGAACCTGTAGTAATCCCAAAAATATAGCCTTGATTAGCAGTTAAATCGGGTGCTGTATTAACTATCCAATTTGAACCCAAAGAACCAGTGGCACGTTTTTGTCCATCGTAATACTTAATAATCAAGTCTGTTCCCATTGGAAGTCCTGTAGCTACATTAGTAATACTTGCAACATTCAAAGCAAAAGGGAATGCCATAAAATACCAACGGGTATCGTTCATGGGTCTTACATAACTAACCGAACCTGTAATATTAATACCGCCATTACCAATGTTGGCACTAAACGAATTGGTATCATCAGCCTGAAGAGTTAAATTACCATTTATAGTCAATGTTTTAGTACCTAAGTCAATGTTTGAACCTGCTGCAATTGCAACATTGTTAACCGATTTATTTTCATCCACAATTAACTTGGTATTTACTCCCGAAATGGTTACATCGCAGGTAGCACAACTTGCAAACGTTGATGCATTGGTATTTACACCTCCAGTAATTGGAATGGATACCACATCAAAGTTGGCTACCAATGTTTTATTGGCTGATACTGTAAATGTGTAAGGATTTGCTACTGAAACGATACTTGAACCATCAGTCCAACTTACAAAACGATAACTGCT
>JAIFKQ010000035.1 GCA_020049515.1 Paludibacter sp.
CTCATTACCAAACTCAATAAGCTTAGAGCGTATAATAAAGCATTTGTTTATACTGGCTATACAGAAGGTTTTCTGGGTTTGAGAAATACACGTCCCAACGAAATACTATCATTTGTACGTCAGAAAAGAAAAAATCTTGTGGCTTGCGTTTTTAATTTTTCTTCCAAAGAACAAACATTTAAAATTACCGATAATATTACGGGAGATTTTAGAACCTATCTGGGTGATGAAATTGAATTTAAAAACAATGCTGTGATTAAATTAAAACCTTGGGGTTATTCTGTGTTGATTTACAACAAGTAATTACTGTTTCCTATTCTATTGTCCTCAATTACAACCTTTTTTTGCCAATTGATAGTTGTTCAAAATCAGTTTAAATAACATCCAATACTATTTACGCAAACGTTTGCGGAGTAAAATGATAAAACTCAATCTTGTTTTATTTATTTCATGTGCATATAATACTATTTTTGTCTGATACTCAATCATTATAGCCATTTTTCTATAAGAAATGAAAATCAAATTATACACATGAAAAAAATCATTTTTACAGTATTGGTGTTGCTAATTTCGGTTAAAAGTTGGGCCCAAATTATTATTAGCACGCCGCAGTTTATAACTCAAACGAGCGGTGGAGTTATCGAATTGGTATATGATGCTTCCATGGGAACAGCGGGGCTAAAAGATTATGTTGGCACGGATGGAATTTATGCACACACAGGAGTAATTACAAAAGCTAGTGCAAGCGGAAGTGATTGGAAACATGCTCCTACCTGGGGTGATAATTCTGAAAAATATAAATTAACCTCACTGGGTAATAATAAATGGAAATTTACGATTACTCCCGATATGACTACTTTTTATGGTTTAACCGCAGGAGAAGAAGTCACAAAATTGGTTTTTGTTTTTCGTAATGGGCTGAAAACCAAAGAAGGAAAAGACCTAGGTGGAATAGATATTTTTGTAAATGTTTATCAAAGTGGTTTAAATGTTGCTTTTTTAAATCCAGTTGGCAATCAGTCAATTGCATTAAATTCGGTTGTTAATATGGAATTTAGTTCATCGGTTGCGTCCAATCTTAATTTGATTGTCAATGGCGTTACTGTAAGTTCCAAAACAGCAGCCACTTCACTCATATATTCAAACACTTTTTCTACTACTGGCGACTACACATTTATTGCCGAAGCCACGGCGGGGGATGAAACGGTTCGTGATACGGTGCTTATTTGTGTTCCAGAAGCTGTAATTATACAGCCCCGACCAGCAGGATTAACAGATGGAATTAATTATGGTACGAATAATACTTCGGCTACCTTAATAATGTACGCGCCCGGAAAATCGAATGTATTTTTGCTTGGCGAGTTTAATAATTGGACACAGTTAAATGCTTATCAACTGAAAAAAGACGGCGATTATTGGTGGATCACACTCACGGGCCTCACACAAGGTCAAATGTATGGTTTTCAGTACTTAGTGGATGGTGTTTTGCGTATAACAGATGCATATACAGAAATGGTTTTGGATCCTTGGAACGATAAATGGATAAATGAAAAATTCAATATCTATCCAAATTTAAAGGCCTATCCTACTGGAAAAACAGAAGGAATTGTAGCCACGTTGCAAACGGCAAAAACTGCTTACAAATGGGAAATTCCAAATTTTACTATGCCAAACAAAGAAAATATGGTAATTTACGAATTGCTGTTGCGTGACTTTACGGTCGAAAAATCATTGGATGCTGCCATTCTTAAGCTCGACTATTTGAAAAATCTTGGAATAACAGCAGTTGAACTAATGCCGATACAAGAATTTGACGGAAATAATAGCTGGGGTTACAATCCAAACCATTATTTTGCGCCCGATAAAGCTTACGGCAGTCCCGAAACTTATAAAAAATTCATTGACGAATGTCATAAGCGTGGTATGGCGGTTATAATAGATATTGTGTTAAATCATGCCACTGGAACGCATCCATTTGCTAAACTTTATTGGAATAGTATCGACAATAAAACGGCCTCTACTAATCCATGGTTTAATGTTGACGCAAAGCACCCATACAGTGTTTTTCACGATTTTAATCATACTTTTACGGGTACCAAAGAGTATTTTAAACGTATGGTACAATATTGGATTACTGAATATAACGTAGATGGATACCGATTGGATTTAACTAAAGGGCTCACTCAAACTCAATCAACTGAGTCAACAGCAAGTAATTATGACCAATCACGAATTGACAATATATCAACTTATTACGATGCCGCAAAATCTGTAAAGAGCGATGTAATGTTTATCTTGGAGCATTTTTGTAACGACGCTGAAGAAACTGTTTTGGCCAATAAAGGAATGTATTTATGGCGAAATGTAAACAATGCATATTCCCAATCCGCAATGGGATACTCGTCCGAGAGTGATTTTGGGAGAATGAACTCTTCCCCTCGCCGCTGGGTGGGCTATGCCGAAAGCCATGATGAGGAACGTAACTTCTTTAAAGCCAAAATGTATGGAGCTGGCAGTTTAAAAACAGATTCTATAGCGAGAATTAATCGTGTGCCCTTAAATATTGCATTCGCAACACTTATTCCCGGTCCAAAAATGATTTGGCAATTTGGTGAGTTTGGGTTTGATTATTCTATTGATTCAAATGGTGGACGAACAAGTGAAAAACCAGTTCCTTGGGGTTGGTTGAACCTAGCTCATCGTAAAGCTGCAGCTGATGCTTCTGCTAAAATAATAACCCTGCGCAAGCTTTATCCACTAGCATTTACAGAAGGCAGCTTTACTTACAATATTGGAACAAATGATTGGTCATCAGGACGTAGAATTGCCTTAACGCATCCCAATTTGAATATGGTAGTGTTGGGAAATTTTGATGCATCAACATCAATTACGGTCAATCCAAATTTTCTAAAAACGGGAGCATGGTTTAATCTTTTAACTGGTACGGAATTGAACGTAACCAATACCCAAATGTCAATTACCATCCAGCCTGGCGAAGTGTTGATTTATACCGATTCGGTTGGAGCTAATCAGCCTGTTGTTCAACCAGATTGTGCTGTTTTTCCATCTATTACCAAAGGAATGGTTTATATTACAACGGTCAGCAAGGTAGAGAATGTATATCTCTATAACTTGCAAGGTTCACTCATAGGAGCATTTGCAAATACCAATGAAATAGATTTGTCTAACACCAAAAGTGGACTTTACATATTGGAAGTGAATACTTTAAATAGTAAAAGTCAGTATAAAATTATTAAGGAGTGAGTTTCAATTACAATGTATAGAAAAGGCATAGCTAAATAATAGCTATGCCTTTTTTAAATAAAAATATTTTTTTGAGTCTGTTTTTAGTCAGCAAACAATGCATATGCAGACATAGTTTTGTTCACTCTCTCTTTTACTGATTTGATAACCGCTTCGTTATCAACGTTAGAAAGTACCATTTCAATCATTTCGGCTATTTCCAACATCAACTCCTCTTTAGCTCCACGTGTGGTGATAGCTGGAGTTCCTAAGCGGATACCCGAAGTTTGAAAAGCTGAACGGCTATCGAACGGCACCATGTTTTTGTTAACGGTAATGTCGGCTGCTTCCAATGCTTTTTCTGCTACTTTTCCAGTCAATTCAGGAAATTTAGACCGCAAATCCACCAACATAGAATGGTTGTCTGTTCCACCCGAAATAATAGAAAATCCACGTCCAATCAGTGCATCGGCCAAAGCAGCAGCATTTTTCTTCACTTGCGCTTGATACACTTTATATTCGGGTTGCAAACATTCGCCAAATGATACCGCTTTAGCAGCAATAACGTGCTCCAGCGGACCGCCCTGAATTCCTGGGAAAACAGCAGAGTCGAGTAGGGCAGACATCATTTTAATTTCACCTTTTGGCGTAGTTTTACCCCATGGATTTGGAAAATCTTTGCCCAGCAAAATAATACCACCACGTGGTCCACGCAATGTTTTGTGAGTTGTAGAAGTAACGATATGTGCCCATTTCAAAGGGTTTTCCAACAATCCAGCAGCAATCAGTCCAGCTGGATGCGCCATGTCAATCATCAAAATTGCACCTACTTTGTCGGCTATTTCGCGCATGCGTTTGTAGTCCCATTCGCGCGAATAGGCCGAGCCACCGCCTACAATAAGTTTTGGTTGCTCGCGAAGGGCTACTTCTTCCATTTGGTCGTAATCTACACGGCCAGTTTCTTGTTTCACGTTGTATTCGCATGGTTTGTAAAGAATACCCGAACTGTTAACCAACGAACCGTGCGACAAGTGTCCACCGTGCGAAAGATTCAATCCTAGGAATTTATCACCAGCATTCAAACAAGCCAAAAATACAGCTGCATTGGCTTGTGCGCCAGAGTGTGGTTGTACGTTTGCCCATTCGGCACCAAAAACTTCTTTCAGTCGGTCGATAGCAATTTGCTCGCTTTCGTCCACCACTTCGCAACCGCCATAATAGCGTTTGCCCGGATATCCTTCGGCATATTTATTGGTTAATACAGAACCCATTGCTTCCATAACTTGGTCACTTACAAAGTTTTCTGAAGCAATTAATTCAATTCCTTTCATTTGACGCTCTTTTTCGCGAGCAATAATGTCAAAAATAACTTGGTCTCTTTTCATTTAATTTTTGTCTAAAGTCTAAGGTCTAAAGTCATAAGTCTTTAGTCGGTAGACGAATTATTATTTAGTTTGTTTTTTTATTATTTAATTTTATTTAAAGCCATTCAAGCTCCGTATTTATAGCATAAACACCTCTATCTACTCTTACGAAAGCCATTTTGCAATTTGAAAATTCTTCTCTACTCCATTCATTTGAGGATAACACACTGTTGATATATGACCTTTTTTTGCGAAAAGCGGGTAAAATTTCGTCTGGAAACTGATTTAAATACTCTTCGAAATTATCCATGGAAAAAACAACAATTTTTCTTTCTTCAGAAGTTCCTTTTTTGTAAATAGTTTTGCGCCAATGTACTTCCTGCATAGCTCGCATAAATACCATCAGAAAGAAAAGCATACTGTGCGAATTGGTTTGCAACTGTTTGTTCGACACTTCAAAATCAATTTTAATAGGCACAAATAATTTCCAGTATTTTTTCAATAGTTGAGTTGCTTCCATTTTTTTATTGTTTTTGAAAAACTGAGAAATCAAATAATCGAGTGCTGTACGCCCTTTATTGTCCTTAAATTTGATGTCTGTTCCGAGTTTCAGAAACTCATTCATCATGTCTGTTTGACCATGTTCTAACGCTATCATCAAACCATTTGCGCCGTTTTCACTTTCGGTAAAATCTACGCCGTACTTGTTAACATAGCGCATGGTTTCGGTTTTTTTATTCAGCCTGATACTTTTTGTATATTCCTTTCTATCAAACCTAATCTCTTTCATTAATAAAATGGCTCGTTGAAACTGAAGTTTGGATAAATCCTCCACCCAGTCGTATCGCTGATGCGCCACCGCATACTGAAATAGCTGTTTCCGTTCCCTTTTTACTTCATTTTCTTTTTTGGCAGGGTCAAGTGCAAGCAATTTTATTATTTCAAGTTGCTCAGAACTAATGTATTCATAACCAAGATATTTGGCTCTAATTTGCTCGGCCTGTTCATGTTTTCCTTGCTCTTCCAGTCGTTTTGCTTCTGCAAGCCATTCGTCGGCTGTCGATTTTGATTCTTTTACTTTAATTTCTTCCACCGATTCTTGCATTTGCAGCAATTTCATGGCGGGATGTTTTGCCTGTTTTTCAAATACATAAATGTTTTTCATGGCACGCGTTATGGCCACGTAAAACGAATTGATGTAAAACTTGTAAATCTCGGCATCCTTGTCGGTTTTATCTCCCGACCGATTGTAAAGCAACTCTTCTTTTAGCAAATCGGCTGGAGTTACTCCTTTAATAATTTCACGAAATTCAGCTTCATTATTAGAAATGAAATTGAGTAAAATTACATTTTCATATTCCAATCCTTTTGCCTCCTGAACGCTGAAAATCAATGGTGTTTTAAAGTTTTTGCGTGCCTCTGCTTTGTGCTCGTTCGAGGGTACAATGATGGCAAATTGTGTACTATTTTGCGTCCTGCGATTCAGTTCATTTTTCTTTTTTTCATCATCGGCATACAGCATTACCTCGCCTTTATTTTTGCTTACCGTACCTATCAAATAGTTGCTTTCTCGGTCGATAGAACCAAAGCGTGTATTCTTGATTTTCAACAGTTTATTTCCCATTTCCACCACTTCCAAACTGTTTCTATAATTAGTTTGAAGTATCTTTATTGGACTTGAATTATCGCTACTTTTGTAAAAAAAAGTTTTAATCTTGCTCCACGAAAAGAAATTGGGATGAACAATTTGATTGCTATCGCCAGTTAAAATAAAATGGTTTGGATACTTGAGCGACTGTAATATAGCTTTTAGTTGAATATTAGTGATGTCTTGTACTTCATCTACAACAATATAATCGTAGCGATGTTTTATTTTTTCCAAATAATCGTAACACAACACATTGCTATCGTATAAATTACTTTCCTTCAGCCAATCCAAATATTTTAAAAAAAGTGGGTACAACCGTTCACGCTCTTCAGTAGAAAAGATGGATTGCTTAATACCCAATTCAATATATTCTTTTTTTGATAAATAGCCTGTATCTATTGGTGAACCAGTAATTACCCCTTTAAACTCCTCAAAAACCCGATATGGTTCGTTAATTTTTACGGTTTGAATATGTCGGTTGAACCAGCCTTCGAAATGCCTGAAAGTAACTTCCTTGCCTGCGGGTTTGTCCCAACTGGATAGATATTGATGCAGCGACATAAATTCCACATCTTGTTTCTCATTGTTGAAACCATTTGAATAATAAATCTTTGACGCATTTTCTACCAAAAAATCTGACAGTGAAATGTATGCCACATCGCCATGCAAATCTTTTAATTTCTCCAGAATCAATGCCGTTTTTCCACTACCAGCCGAGCCAACTATGATTAAAGGCGGAAAAAGGGAATAAATATCGTCCTGAATTTTATCAAACGACATGAATTTATTGAGCAAATGAATTTTTTTCGATTTCTCGTTCAAATAAATCAAATCGTTGCTCGTAACATCTATTTCGTTGGGCGACAGAATACTTACAAACTTCTCTTCATCAGGTATATTAGCCCCCTGCAGAAAACGACTGTTCTGATAATCATGATTTTTTATCACTTCCAACAATAGCAAATACTTCAGATTTTCGTACTGAACCATCGTGAAAAGTAAGCGGTCGCGTATGTCGAGCCGAGCACGGTAATAACCCGTATTAGGCATCTTTTTTACATCGGCACTTTTAAAATCACCCTCTTGAAGATATTTTAAAGTTTTAGAAAAAGTTTTTTCTACTGCTTTTATATTCAGGTCATTGAGATGTAGAATTGGAATTTTCATTGAAATATCTAATGGCTAATTATTTATATGTTATATGTTGAAAATAATGTATATCAATACTAACTTTATTCCCCTTTAGGGGCTAGGGGTCTCTTCCTCACAGTCCAACCAAATTTCCCAATCTCTTCTCCCAATTTATAATAATGTCCATGCGAATAGGCAATAAGTTTCGCTTTGGCCAAATCGAAAGTATCTGTTTCAGCATCAATGTATTGTGTATCTGCTTGTACATTAATGACTTCAGCAATAAACATATCGTGCGAACCCAATGGAATAATTTCTTTTACCCTACATTCAATACAAAGTGGTGATTCTTTGATTATGGGTGCATTCACCATTTCACCTTTTATGGGCGTCAACTTCATTTCTTCAAACTTATTATGGTCTTTTCCACTTTTTACGCCGCACCAATCAGTAGCATGAGCCATGTCTTCGTTTGTCAAATTGATAACGAATTCCATGTTTTTTTTGATAATCTCGTAAGAATGCCGCTCTGGTCGCACCGAAATATAACACATCGGTGGATTGGTACAAATAGTTCCTACCCAGCTAATTGTCAGTAAATTATAATCTTCGGGCGTACTTCCGCACGAAATCAAAACGGCAGGCAGCGGATATATCAATGTTCCCGGTTTCCACGAAACATGAGATTTAGTATTTGATTCTGAAAGTGAATTTTTATTGGCCATTCTATTTTGGTGTTTTTTACAGAGACAAAAAGATATATTTAATCATTTGACTTGTAATCAATTTTTAGTTTTTTCTGAAGTTTAGTGCCCTTTGCAGTAAGTTTGTATTTTTGCAATTTACTTTTTGGTTTATTGGGTATTGTCATTTCTACCAAACCAGATTTTAACGTTGGTTCCAAATAGCTAATAGAAAAATTTTGCCGATGTTTTAAGTCTAATTTTTCCATTAATTCCTCTCTACTCATCTCACTTTTCATAATCCAAACCACCCTATCTGTCAGTTCAAAAAGGTTCACATAAGCTACTTTTAAAACTGAATTATTTGTGTCATCATGTGCGGTATCATGTGCGGTATCATGTGCGGTATCATGTGCGGTATCATGTGCGGTAAAATTGCTCGTATCATTTTGATTATGAGATAGTCGCCAGATAATTACTTTAAATCCTTCGCTCGTATTGAAGTCAGGTTTTTGTAATCCGGCGCGCTCTGTCAACCGAATAATTTCAGTTGTTCCAGTGCCAAATCGCTCTATTAATCCGGCTTGATAAAGTACCTCTGCCAAATTAGGATTATATGGAAATGAGCTATGGTCATGCTCTAGTTTTTCTATGCTCAACTCTTTGGGTAAATGTCCAGGATTTCTTACTTCCAATCTATCTTTAAACAGCCACACCTCCACGCTCCCGTTGCTCATATAATCTCTATGAGCTATTGCGTTCACAATAACTTCGGTGATCACTGCCCGTGGTATTTCATAAGCTATTGGTGCTTGAATACCTTTATCTCGCACCCCTACCGAAACACTAATTTTAGCCAATACAAAATCAACAGCTTCTGATACTTGTTCAAAAATACTTCCTTTGATAATTTGATGGTTAGGTATTGGTTTTTCTACATTATAGCCATGAAAATGAGCACATTTAACAATGGCTGAAGGAAAAAACTTCTGTGGATTATCGGAAAATGCAAGAAGAGCGCTGTTTCCAATTTTATCGGATGAGGACAATAGATTGAGGTGAGTTAATACTTTTTTTATCGAATTTCCCCTTCGAAATGGGAAATTACGTCTTTCCACTGCAATGTCCATAAAATCATTCACCATCTCGGTATCAATATCACTCATATTGGCGGTTGGATGCACGGTTGCATCAAATGCAGTGGTCAATAAGAAGCCAGTCTGCTGTAAATGTGCTACAAAAGCCCTATTCACCTCCTGAATCAAATCAAATGTCTCGTCGAAACGCTTATAAGTAACATGATTTTCTACTTTCTTCAGGAATAATTTTTCTTTCGAATGTATAGTACCCAACGGTTTCTCTTTGATAAATGCTAACGCATCAACCCTCGCAGTTAAAGCAGTATCAAATTCAAGTTCAGTGGCTGAAACTCCATCTTCATTTATACTCCCATATTCATTTCCTATCAAAACAATAAAAACATCCGCATTTTTTACTTCATTTAAATATATTTTTTCTGCCGAATTGGAAGACGCAGGTAATTTTTCAAAAAGTATAGCCTCGAAATAGACCTTTAAAAAAGGGTCATTTTCGATATGCCGATAAAGTGTTTCTCTTTCTTCTGAGAACTCACTCTGTACACTTGAAATAAATACTCTTAGTCTTTGCATTTCTTAAAAAAATATCTTTATTTTTCTTATTACCCTATTAATTTATCATCTAATCTTCACCTCATCTCGCTTCACTTCTCGCTCACAGTAATGGCATTTCAACATTATTTCGCCTTCATTGTTCATCACATGAAAACGGGTTGTTACAGGCTGATTGTTGGTTATGCAATTGGGATTGGCACATTGCACTATTTCTTTGATTTCTTCGGGTAATGTCAGCGGTCGTTTTTCCACCACCTGATAGTCGCGAATGATATTGATTTTGGCAAAGGGAGCAATCAACGCTATTTTATTGGTTTCATCCTCGGCAAAAGCACGTTCGGAAATTTTGATAATGCCTTTTTTGCCCACTTTTGCGCTGTCGAGGTTATTACCAATGGTAATTTGTTGCTCGCAATTATCTAAATGCAAGATAGATACAACTTTATATAATTTATCTGCCGGAATATGGTCAATCACCGTTCCATTGCGAAGTGCTGCTACTTTTAACTCTTTTTCCATAAGCCCCATTTAATCCCCCGAAGGGGGAATTTTAGTTAGTTTTCTTTTACTAATCTTTATACTTAATTGTAATCTGCACTCTTAAAGTCCCCCTTCGGGGGATTAGGGGGCTAGCACCTTACTCACTATTGCTTGCCTCACGTACAACCCATTTTGAGCTTGTTTGAAATAGTAGGCTTTTTCGTTGCTGTCCACATCCGGATCTATTTCAGTAACACGTGGCAGTGGATGTAAAACACGCAAGTTTGGTTTTGTGTTTTCCAGCATTGAATTTTTGAGTGTATATACGTTTTTTACCCGTTCATATTCCATCAAATCCTGAAACCGTTCTTTTTGAACCCGTGTCATATATAGTATGTCTGAATCATTGAAATTATCTGCCAATTCAAATACTTCAGTAAATGGGATGTTATTTTTCTTACAAAAAACCTTGTATTCGTCAGGCATTTTCAATTCGTCTGGCGCAATAAATTTGAAAGTGGGATGAAAATGCGACATCGCCATAATAAGTGAATGTACTGTGCGTCCGTACTTTAAGTCGCCCACTAAGCTGATGGTTAGGTTTTCTAGCGTTCCTTGCGTTTTCAGAATCGAATATAAATCGAGCAAAGTTTGCGAAGGATGTTGATTGGCACCATCACCCGCATTGATAATTGGAACTGGCGAAACTTCCGAGGCGTATCGAGCGGCTCCTTCCAACGGATGGCGCATCACGATGGCGTCGGCATAGCAACTCACCATGTGGATGGTATCGTTCAGCGTTTCACCTTTCGAGGAGCTACTGGTGGCAGCATCCGAAAATCCAATTATCGAACCACCCAAACGAATTACCGCCGTCTCAAAACTCAAACGAGTTCGCGTAGAGGGTTCAAAAAACAAAGTGGCAATCACCTTTCCGTCCAGCGTTTTTCGGTTGGGATTGGTCTCAAAATCGGCTGCCGAATCCAAGATGGCCAAAATCTCTTCTTTGCTGTAATCTGCTATTGATACTAAATTGTTGTTGCTCATAGGTATTAGCATGAAAGCCCCAACCCCCAAAGGGGCATAAAGGCCAGGTTTTGATTTTTTCACTTAACTCCTTATTCTGTATTCCTTATTCTGTAAGGCAAGATGCCTAAAAAAAAACCAACACAAATCTGATGTAGATTTATATTGGTCAATTATTTTTTAATGGTAATTGTTGTAAGCAACTAATTAAAAATAAGCTGCTTAGTTCAAATGAATATTTAATGTTCTTCGTTTTCATTGTTTTGCAAAGATAGTTGATTTATTGCAATAATGAAATAGCGAAAAATGGATTTATTGCATTCTCAAATACTCTTCAATGATATTTTCTATCTTTTAGCTCTTCTAATAGCCGATATAAGTTCATTGTGAAATATGTCTGCCTCTCTTTTATTTCTAATTGATTTAGAAAGACTATCCTCCGTAGTCCGATTGATAGTTATATTATTGCTATCAAACTTCATTGAAGTTGATAATGCTTTAATACTATCTATTCTATTTTGAATATTCTGTTTCATAATGCTATTGTTAATGGTTTAATGAAAAAATATAGTATCTATACAAATTTGATGATTTTCGTTCGGTATCAAAAGGTTCGGGTCTTGGTTT
The DNA here is from genome assembly GCA_020049515.1 of Paludibacter sp. Lineage (GTDB taxonomy): Bacteria > Bacteroidota > Bacteroidia > Bacteroidales > Paludibacteraceae > Paludibacter. Next base: position 11,855 of record JAIFKQ010000035.1, read on the forward strand.
AAATAATGGATTTCCTTCTACATCTCTTTCTACATCGTTACTTCTAAGTAATTTTACATACCAATCTACACCAATTGTGATTAGAAATTCCGATAGTTCTTCAAAATTAGACTCAAACATTCTGTGATATAAATACGCCCTTGTATCATTTGAACCATCAATTCCTATAGCTTTATCTTTGTTTTCTTGCAAAAAAATGATAGCAAAAAGGATGATGGTTGAGAATACTTTATTTTTGTTGACATGGTGTAATCTTATCGAGTCATCAATTTGACCATTTAACCCCAAAGGTCCAAATGCTAAATTATAAACTTCTGGTAAAAATTCATCAGGATGTTTTGTAATATGAACTTGTAATTCGATAGAAGTTCTATCTTTTAAATTCGAAACAAATCTAAATTCTGTAAAATCAGATTTTACATATATCGGTTGTATTGTATCTTCAAAATTTATTTTAATCATTAATCATGACTTTTTATTTTAATTCGATTTAAACTAAATTGTCACTGAGGAAATAAAAAACTAAATGCTTATTATAGTTCTAATTATCTGTATAATTGACAATTGTAATTTTTTATTTTTAGATGTTTAATGTTCTTCGTTTTCATTGTTTTGCAAAGATAGTTGATTTATTGCAATAATGAAATAGCGAAAAATGGATTTGTTTTAATATTCAAGTAGTCTTTTTATGCCAATGGTCTTTTTTTAATCATACCACCTTTTGCATCTTTCACGCTGTGCATAATTATAAATGCATCCTTGTCTATTTTATCAATTTCGGTTTCCAATTTTGACAATTCCAATCGGGTTACCAATGTGTAAATGATATTGGTGTTTTTCAATGTTTCACCTCTTTTGGCAAATCCTTTTTTGCCTGCATAAATGGTGCATCCTCGGCCGAGTTTTTCTATAATTGCCAATCTAATTTCTTCGTTGTGTTCCGAAATTATCGTTACTCCAATATATTCTTCAATACCCGAAACTACAAAATCAACTGTTTTAGAAGCTGCCAAATAAGTTAATATTGCGTACAGCGCAATAACAATTGAAAAAACGTAAGCTGCAATAGAAAATATCAAGACATTAAATATCAGTATAATATCTCCTATGCTTAAGGATGTTTTTCGGCTAATATATACTGCCAATACCTCAGTTCCATCAATTACCGAACCTCCCCGAATGGCTAATCCAATTCCTAATCCTAAGAAAAAACCACCAAAAACAGCAATCAGCAATTTATCATCTGTAACTAACGTGAAAGGAACGAAATAAATTAACAGGGCGAGCAGTATTATTGCCAACAAACTTTTTATCGCAAATCGCTTACTTACAGTATTGTAGGCCAGTATAATAAATGGAATATTTATTGCAATAATGAGATAGGATAAAGGTATATTTGTCAACTCTGCTGCAATAAGCGAAATGCCTGTTACTCCGCCATCTATGAAGGAATTGGGCAATAAAAAACCTTTCAAACCGAAACTTGCTGATATAACACCAAGAAGAATGAAGACAATATCTCTTCCATAATGAGATAATTCCACTTTTAAATTTTCAATTTCGTGGTCTAACTCCTCGGCGGTTATTTTTTCTCTTTTCTTTCGTAATTGGTATTTTATAATTCGTTGAATTATAATATATTGTATGAATGGATTCATGTTTTGTTGGATATTTGTTTTTTTTTACAAAGGTAATGATTTTTAAATACAACTCTATGTCTCAAAATCAACTCCTATGATTTTTTCAAGTTTTAATTTTAGTAGTTCTAAGTCTTGTTTTCTAATGCTTAAATTCATAATACATTTGTTATCATAACTTTGATTCATAATACTTGTATTCGTATCTTTTATCACTCGCATTACATCGTTCATTAATATGTAGTCGAAATGGATAAAAAGAGTTTCGTCAACCGTTTTCTCTATTATCTCAGCCAGATTGAGAGCATCCGAAGTGGCTTCTTTATAGGCAGTTACAAGTCCTCCTGTACCCAGTAAAATTCCTCCAAAGTAGCGAACCACAATCACTAAGATATTGGTCAGCTCGCGCGAATTAATTTGTCCCAGTATCGGTTTTCCTGCTGTTCCCGAGGGCTCTCCATCGTCATTGGCCCGCCAATCTTTTCGGTCTGCACCTATCATGTAGGCATAGCATACATGGCGGGCATCGTAATACTCTTTCCGATAGGATTTTACAGTCTCCTTCACCTCCTCCAAACTGGTTATAGGTATGGCAAACGACAGAAATTTGCTGCCTTTTTCTTTGTAAATTCCTTCGGTAGAAGCACTAATGGTTTTGTATTTGTCGGACATGATATAAATCATTCGGTTCAGCAATAGAGTTGCAAATGTACTATTTTTAATGGTTTTAAAATACCAGATGTTAGATTTTTTTTTACACAGTATTGACTAGAAATATAACAGAAACTTTTTTTGATACGATTTTCTTTGTAGATAAACCATTATACTGTGTAATGAAATTAGGTGCATTTTTTATTTTAGTGCTTTTTGCAAGATGTTATTTTGTGATTGATTTGTTGTCAGGTAAGTTTTATTGATAAATGAACATATTCAGTTATCTTTGCACTTCCAAAAAAGTTACAAAAGTTTTTTATGAAAGAATTTCTTCAAGATAATATATTTACAATTATTTCGGAAGCCGCAGATGAACAGCAACAAGAATGTTATGTTATAGGGGGTTTTGTACGTGATATTTTTCTCAAACGTCCCTCAAAAGATATTGATATAGTGGTAGTTGGTAGTGGTATAGCACTAGCAAAACGAGTAAAAGAAAAGTTAGGCAGTAAAGCTAATTTGACAGTTTTTAAAAATTATGGTACGGCTCAAGTTAAACTAAACGATTTGGAAGTCGAATTTGTGGGTGCTCGTAAAGAATCGTATCAACGTGATTCGCGCAACCCAATAGTGGAGGATGGCACCCTGGAGGATGACCAAAATAGACGCGATTTTACCATCAATGCATTGGCAATTTGTTTAAATAAAGATCGGTTTGGCGAGCTTGTTGATCCTTTTGGTGGTATTGATGATTTAAAAAACTTTGTAATCCGTACACCGCTTAGTCCTGATATTACTTTTTCGGACGATCCACTCAGAATGATGCGTGGAATAAGGTTTTCGGCGCAACTTGGGTTCTTTTTGGAATCCAATACTTTTGATGCTATTGCCCGCAATAAAGATCGTATTGAGATAATTTCCAAAGAACGAATTGCCGACGAATTAAATAAAATAATGTTATCGCGTAAGCCATCGGTAGGTTTTATTTTGTTGGAAAAAACAGGATTACTGGAGCTTATTTTTCCAGAAGTGCTGGCACTTAAAGGTGCTGAAACAAAGGATGGGGTGGGGCATAAGGATAATTTTTATCATACGCTGGCAGTGCTCGATGGTTTGTGCGAACATACCGATAATCTTTGGTTGCGCTGGTCGGCGTTGCTACACGATATTGGCAAGCCCCGTACAAAGCGATTTGATGCACGCATGGGCTGGACATTTCATAATCATAACTTTGTAGGTGAAAAAATGATTCCGGAAATTTTTAGAAGAATGAAACTGCCTACTAATGAGAAACTTAAATACGTTCAGAAAATGGTGACATTGCACATGCGCCCCATTGTGCTCAGTGAAGAGGAGGTAACCGATTCTGCCATACGTCGTTTACTTTTTGATGCAGGCGATGATATTGATGATTTGATGATGCTTTGCGAAGCTGATATTACTTCAAAAAATCCAGAAAAGGTCAAGAAATTTAGGTCCAATTTTCAGCTTGTTCGCCAAAAATTGAAGGAAATTGAAGAGAAGGATAAAGTTCGAAATTTTCAACCACCTGTAAGCGGACAAGAAATTATGGAAACTTTTAATTTGCCAGCAAGTGCCATAGTTGGTGATATAAAAATGCGAATTAAAGATGCTATTTTGGACGGAATTATTCCAAATGAATATGAAGCAGCAAAAACATATATGTTGCAAGTGGCTAAGGAATTAGGGGTAATGCATTGATTATTAAAACAATCCGTTTTTTTTTTATCAAATGCTTTTTGCTTAATTGACTGTATTTTCTGAAAGAATCAAGAATAGAGCTTGCAAAATTTACTTTAGCAAATTTTAAAATTATCGAATATGAGAACTGATAATGGGCTTACTAAAAATACTCCCAACATTCTAATTGTTGACGATGTACCTATGAATTTATTAATTATCTGCGAGATTCTTAAAAATTCTAATTATAATATTTTTACTGCATCTGATGGATATTTAGCATTACAGGTTTCGGAAATGGAAAAGCCAGATTTGATATTGCTTGACATTATGATGCCGGACATAGATGGTTTTGAAGTATGTAGAAGATTAAAAGCGAATGAAAGCTTATGCAATATACCTGTTATTTTTATAAGTGCCTTAAGTGATTCCAAAAATATAGTAAAAGGTTTTGAATGTGGGGGAGTAGATTATATAACTAAACCTTTTCAGCAAGAGGAGGTTAAGGCACGTGTAGAAACCCATTTGAAACTATATTATCAAAGCAAAGAACTTAAAGAATTAAATGATAGTTTGCGTCTTTCTGAGGAGCAGCTGCAAAAATTTTCGTTGCAGCTTCAGTCGATACGTGAAGAGGAGCGAGTTTTATTGGGTACAGAAATACACGATAAGATAGGGCAGATGTTGGTGGCGCTCAAAATAGATATGGGAATATGGCGCAAGAATGTTTTGTATAAGCTGGAAAATGCTATTTCGCCTGACATTTTGACCAACTTCAATGAGTTGGTGAATATCGTTGATAATACAATTAGTACAGCTAGAGAAATAACGAACGATTTGAAATATGATGACCTTGAGATACTTGGTTTTATCGAAGCTGCAAAATCGTACTGTTCTAAATTTCAAATAGCTCACAATGTGAATTGTAGTTTTGAAAGTACAATAACCAAGATTATTATCGACGAACAGCATAAAATTACATTATACAAAGTACTGCAGGAGTTACTATTAAGCATCAATAAGTATGCTAATGCTTCGTCTATAAAGGTTACTATTCAAATTAATAATCAAAACTTAGTTATCGAAATAGAAGATGATGGAGTTTCATTTTACGAAGAGAAAATGAAAAGAAAGGATGATTATGCATTTTTGAGCATAAAAGAACGGGTTATCTTACTGAAAGGAACGATGGTTTTTGATACTAAAATGGACAAAAGAAATTTAGTTAGAATTGAAATTCCACAGGTTTATGAATAACAGATACTATCCAAAGAAATTAAAACATTAGACATTATATCGATTAAATTGCTACGCAATTAATAATAAGAAGCTTAACGCTAATGGAACATCCCGAGAATTGGGAGACTATTGAAAATACTTAGAAACACTTAGTGAATTTAAACCAAATATTGACCACTAAGAATAAAACATAAATGTTTTATATTGTGATAATACGAAACTTAAAAACATTTATGTTTTTTCTTAGTGTACTTTAATTATCTGGAGTTCTTAGTGTCTCTTTGTGCCCTTAGTCCTAATAGCTTCCCTATAGCTATCGGGAGGGATAGTGGTGAATCTTAATTCTTTCTCCCGCCCGCGATAGCTATCGGGGGCTATCGTGGATTGAGCAGAATAAAACATTTAATCAATATAAACTCTATTGTTAAATACAAACATGAAACAATTCATTTCAATTTCACTGCTTCTTATGTTATCAAGCAATACTTTTTCAAAAATAATTTATCCTGTCACAGCCAAACAAGATGTAGTGGATACGTATTTTGGTGTTCATGTAAATGAACCTTATCGCTGGCTCGAAAACGATACTACAGCTGAAACCGCCAAGTGGGTAAAAGCTCAGAATAAGCTAACGTACGATTATTTGGCTAAAATTCCTTTTCGTTCCGATTTGAAAAAACGATTGACAGAATTGACCAATTATCCCAAGTATAGTTCCCCTTTTAAGAAAAATGGACAGTATTTCTTTTTCAAAAATAATGGTTTGCAAAATCAAAGTGTACTTTATCAACAAGCTAGTTTGACTGCCAATCCCGATGTTTTACTTGACCCTAATTTGCTTTCTACAGATGGAACCGTTTCGCTGTCAGCCCTGTCTTTTTCCAATAATGGGAACTATGTTGGTTACGCTATTTCCAGAAGTGGCTCCGATTGGAACGAGATTTTTGTGATGGATCTTAAAACACGAAAACTATTGCCCGACCTTATTAAATGGGCAAAATTTACTGGAATAGCTTGGCAAGGGAATGGATTTTACTACGGCGCTTATGATGCGCCCATAGAAGGAAAGGAGTTTTCAAACAAAAATGAGTACCACAAAATATATTATCATACTGTAGGTCAGTTACAAAGTGAGGATAAGCTGGTGTATGAAAACAAACAATTTCCGCTTCGAAATTGTGGCGCAAGTGTTACCGACGATGAAAAGTTTATGATTATCACCGAAACGGAATCTACTACTGGAAATTCGCTGTATATTAAGGATTTAACCGACCCAGATGCATCGCTAGTTGAGCTATCGTCTGGTTTTGAAAACGATTTTTCTATCATCGAACATTTTGATGGTAAATTATATTTGATGACCAATTGGAAAGCACCAAAGCAAAGATTGATGGTTATTGACCCCAAAAAACCGAAGCGTGAAAATTGGAAGGAAATTTTGCCCGAAACGAATGATGTGCTAGAAAGTGTATCAATTATAGGCGGAAAAATTGTAGGCGTTTACATGAAAGATGCTACCAATCACGCCTATAGCTTTGATATTAATGGAAATAAATTATTCGAAGTACCATTGCCAACTTTGGGCTCTTTGTCATCCTTTTCGGGTAATGTAGATGATAATGAAGCATTTTACACTTTCACATCTTATACTTTTCCACCCACCATTTATCGTTTTGATATTGCCAAAAGCACATCGGATGTGTTTCGCAAAGCCGATGTTTCTTTCAATTCTGACGAATATACAAGTGAACAAGTTTTTTATACTAGCAAAGACGGAACAAAAGTACCCATGTCAATTACCTATAAAAAGGGAATGAAGAAAAACGGTAAAAACCCATTGATGCTTTACGGTTATGGTGGTTTTAATATCAGTTTAGATCCCTCTTTTAGCGTGGCTCGTATTCCGTTTTTGGAAAATGGAGGCATTTATGTAGTTGCTAATATTCGCGGTGGTGGCGAGTATGGTGAGGCTTGGCACATGGCTGGCACAAAATTGCAAAAGCAGAATGTGTTCGACGATTTTATTGGTGCAGCCGAATATTTGATTGCCAGCGGTTACACTTCTTCCAAAAAACTGGCCATAAATGGTGGTTCCAATGGTGGTTTACTCGTTGGGGCTTGCATGACACAACGTCCAGATTTATATGCAGTTGCCATTCCCGAAGTAGGTGTGCTGGACATGTTGCGTTACCATCAATTTACCATTGGTTGGGCTTGGGCTACCGATTACGGAACAAGCGCCGACAGCAAAGAAATGTTCGCGTATTTGAAGGAATATTCGCCGTTGCACAATGTAGTAAAAGGTACCAAATATCCTGCCACCATGGTGATGACGGGCGACCATGATGACCGAGTTGTTCCAGCACATTCATTCAAATTTGCTGCCACTTTGCAAGCTGCTAATTCGGGCAAAAATCCATCACTTATACGTATAGACACCAAAGCGGGTCACGGTGCAGGCAAGCCAATTGGCAAAATTATCGATGCGCAAACTGATATGTGGTCGTTTGTGATGTGTAATTTGGGTATGAAACCAACTTTTTAGTTATCAGTTGACAGTTATCAGTTGATAGTTATCAGTAATAATATATATTTTACAGTTGATAATTGATAGTTATTTTAATGTTTATCAATTGATTATTGCTTTTTTCTTCATTATACAATAATAAACTCTTATTTTTTCAACCAAAAAATTTGTCAATTGGGCTTAAAAGACTATCTTTGCACCGCTTTAGAAAAAAATGGCGAGATAGCTCAGTTGGTTAGAGCGCATGATTCATAATCATGAGGTCCCGAGTTCAGAAATGTGCTTCTTTTTTTATTTCAAAATGGTTTGAATTTAGGGTTTGCTTTGTTTTTTCGCAATAATGCCCTTTATATAAACCTAAATTACCCTTGAAGTCACAAATTATAAACTAATTAAAAATTTTATGTTCGAAAAAGGAACTTCTATTCGCATTGAAGTAGCCGACCCAACACCACTTGGGCTTACAGGCTTGGCTATGGTTACTCTCGTAGCTGCATCTCAAAAACTAGGTTGGACTGATGGTCTTTCTGTTTTAATTCCTTGGGCATTTTTCTTGGGCGGTGTGGCTCAAGTAATGGCGGCTATTTATGATTTTAAGCACAACAACTTATTTGGGTCAACTGCATTTGCTATTTATGGCTTGTTCTGGATTTCGATGGCGGCCACTTGGTTGATCAAAACGGGTGCTTTTGGACAAGGATTGGCCGATGGTTTTGATGTTCGTCAATTGGGAGTTACAATTGGAGCATTGAAAACCAATAAAGTACTCATTGCAATTATGGTGCTTATTGATGTGTTGTTTATTAGCTTAATGATGAGTTCATTTGGTATGGGCGAAATATGGCACGAAATTGCAGCTTGGACAGAATTAATTATCTCATTACTCGGCTTCTATGCCGCTGGAGCCAATCTGCTTAACAAAATGTATGGCAGGGCTATGCTTTCATTGGGGCGCCCTATGTGGAGCTAATTATTTGATACAAAAAAAAAGAGGTATTAACTTTTATGGTTAGTACCTCTTTTTTTTATTTTTTTTTACCGAAATAATCAATATCATAACTGAGTCTTTTCCAATTATTATATGTTCAAAATATGATTTAGGTTTCTTTTTGTACTTCTTTTTATTTTCTAGTCAATAAAATTTCTTTTCCAACAATTTCAGCTGCATTTGCCACACAGCGAGTACAGGGGCGCATTTTGTAATACGCTTCATTTCGCTCGGTCGATTCTGGGTTTTCAGGTGCGTGTTTTATTTTCAGCAAATCGGCGCAGATATACGAAC
>JAIFKQ010000098.1 GCA_020049515.1 Paludibacter sp.
ATTGTAAGTAACTTCATCACCTGATGATGCTGGACTACCAAACTGCCATGCCAGTATTGGACCAGTAGTCACAGTTAAAGTCTGTTCTACATTGGCCGCTGCATTGTAATTTGAATTTCCACTTTGCGAAGCGGTAATAATTGTAGAACCTGCACCTACAATACTAACAGTAGAACCCGAAACAGTAGCCACGGCCGTATTTGAACTTGTATAACTCACAGTTAGACTGGAAGATGCCGTAGCAGTAAGTGCAAAAGACAAATCGCCAATTGTTTTGGTTGGTAATGCTCCAAAAGTTATGGTTTGCGAAGCGATAGTGATGTTGGCTGATAATTCTGTTGGCTGAGTTAATGTATAATTGGCAGCCTTTGTGCCACCCAAAGTACTTGTTGAAGAAACTACAATGCCGGTACCGACATTTAAATCTGCAAAAGTTCCTGTTCCGATTAATGTGACATCATCAGAATTGACAATACCAGTGAGTGTTCCAGAAATAGTGGCTGCATTGGTACCGTCATAAGGTTTATTTGCAGCAGTTGCAGTTGTTATCGAAAGTGCTTTGGCATTTACTGTTAATGATTGAATTACATTTGTTGCAGGTAGATAAGTTCCATTTCCAGCTTGTGAAGCAGTAATGTTGGAAGATCCTGCTCCAATAATTGTAACAGTACTACCAGCTACAGTAGCCACAGCCGTGTTAGAACTAGTATAGCTTACAGTCAAAGCAGAACTAGCCACCCCCGTTAAATCAAAAGTAGCATCGCCATAGGTTACAGCCGACAAAGCACCAAAAGTGATTGTTTGGGGACTTTTTACAGTTAATGTTTGTTGTACGTTGGTTGCAGCATCATAATTTGCATTTCCAGCTTGCAAAGCGGTAATGGTGGAAGTGCCAGCGCCTACTATGTGAATTTGATTGGAAACTATAGTAGCAACAGCTTCATCAGAACTGGTGTAAGTGATTGGATTTATTGCCGAAGTAACAGAAGTAGCAGGACTAAAATCTGCATCCAATGTTGATTTTTCGGATAAAGCTGCGAATGTGATGGTTTGGTTGGCTTTGGCAATGGTGAAACTCAAAGTGGCTGGATCACTGGTTCCGGTAGCGTTAGTAGCTGTTACTGTAACTTCGGGAGTGCCTGCGGCAGTTGGTGTTCCTGAAATTAAACCAGTAGTTGTATTTAAACTCAAACCTGCGGGCAATGTTCCACTTACAAGTGCGTAACTTGTGGGAGTATTTGTAGCAGAAATAGAAACAACGGGTGATGGTAAAGAAGCTGTTCCAGTAATTTCAACTGAAAAAACTCTTGCTCCTACAGTAGTTGCATTTGGAGCAGTAATTTTAATTTTTGAACTTCCATAACTAAATGGCAAGGATACTATTGGTGTACTCGTTGTACCTGTGGTATGCAAATTAGATCCAACTTGAGCCCAATTTGTTCCATTCCAATATTCAACTTTAATGTCATCTGAATGACTTGCAATTGTTCCAAATGAAGCTAGCGAAAATGTAACCTGAATAGAAGTATAAGCAGAAAAATCCATTGTAGGAGACTCCAAAGAAGAACCAGAAAGCATTTTCCAATAATCAGCATTAGCATTATTTATAGCAGCAGATGTAATTGTCCAATTTGCTGTTCCCGAAGAAACGTTTTTTGCTGTCAAATATAATTTAGGAATAATATTGACAGCTTGAATAGAAGTATTTAGTAACGGTAAAATAAAAAATAAAACAAAAACTATAGTTTTAGATAAACCTAGTTTATTCATTCTAGCATTTGTCAGAGGTGAGTTTATTCTATTCAAACAATTTCTTATACTTTTTAATTTCAAAGAACAATATTTTTTAAAAAATAAACTAACATCACGTCCAAAATCTTTCATATTAAATGGAATTAGTGTGGATCCATAAAATACATTTTAGCCAGAAGTGAAAATGACATATCAAACAGTCAACCAACAAGTTGTTATTGATTTTTTGTAGTGGCATTTGTCGATATGACATATTACAAATGTAGCAATATAATTTTTGTTATTATCGCAATTCTAATAATTTAATAAAAATAAATCTTTCTCCATAAAGAATAATTTAGTGAATATACCCTTAAGCGCGGGGCGTATTTATCTATTAGCCAGGCGCTTCGTGATTAGATAACTATACAAAATTATATTTATTCCAATTCTCTGGTTTTAAGATGCTGTGACAATTCTAATAATTCTGTTGATTTCTCAACCTAAACCGCTTAGTTTGACATGTCGTAATTATTAATTTTTAATTACAAAACGTACTAGTTAAATAATGAAACATTAACAACAGCTTGTAAGAGGTCGTAATTAGGGCTAATAATTTTTATAATTAGCAGAATACATGTCTTGAAATAAATTTAATGATTACAGTTCAAAAAATATCGTACATTTGCCACCGCAATCTGAAAAAAATAGTGGTTTAATAACTTGTACGGTGTTTTATTTCATTTATTAAGACATAGACACAGTTTTAAAATAACAAGACAACTTATGGCAGATTTCGAAAAGCGGGTGTAACAGATAATTATTGTTTTATTTATCCAAGTACAAAAAAATAACATCTTATAGTAATGCCTATCCATTGGTGCAAAATTAACCTTATATATGTAAGGGACTTTCTGACTTAGATTTGAAAAGTTTATCGGACAACAATGATTAATAATCTAAAACAAAAGAACGATTAGTAAAAGTGATTGATTGGCAACAGAATAATGAATTTATACTCCTTTGTCCACTTGTGTGTTTATAATTAAACTATTAAGAACTGTGTGCCAAATTATATAAAGCTGTGTTTTCTAAGGTTTTTTATGCGAATTAAAAATTGCTACCCACAGGATATTTTAAAGAAATAAAATAGTTTTTCAGCATTAAATGATATTAATTAAAAGTGAAAATTGAAATTTATGAAATTACGTCTTCCATTTCTTAGCTTACTACTTTTAGTTGGCACATTTCTTTGGGCCACCATCCCAGCGGGCTATTACACTTCAGCAGAGACTAAAAACACTGCCAATTTACGCACTGCACTGCAATCAATTATCACTTCTAGTCACAGTGTTACCTCTTATGACGGATTGTGGACATCGTATCATACAACAGACATCAACCCAGCCACTGGTAAAATATGGGACATGTATTCAAACTGTGAATTTACCTGGTCGGTAGATCAAAACAGCGGTGTAAGTGGTCCTGAATGTACCAATTATAACCGCGAACATTCAGTACCACAAAGTTGGTTTAGCGAAGCAAGTCCTATGGTGAGCGAACTATTTCACGTTTATCCTTCCGATACTCATGTTAATGGTATGAGGGGAAATTATCCCTATGGCGAAGTGGGCACTGCCACCTACACCTCACAGAATGGATCTAAATTGGGAAGTTCGAGTAATGCCGGTTATGCGGGTACAGTTTTTGAGCCAATTGATGAATACAAAGGAGATTTTGCACGTACCTATTTTTATATGGCCACTCGTTATGCCAGTGTTTGCCAAAATTGGGCAAGTGGCGCTACGGTAGTTTTTGGTTCCAATTTGGGTTTCACTACTTATGCTGTAAATTTATTTCTAAGCTGGAGTCGTTCTGACCCAGTAAGTGCTAAAGAAATTTCTCGCAACGATGCCGTTTACGCCATACAACATAACCGAAATCCATATATCGATTATCCAGGCACAGAAGAGTTAATTTGGGGAAACAATACAACTGGTTCATTTAGCACCAATCAACAAGTTGTTGTCGTACCTACCGTAACTACTCCCAGCTCCACCAATATTTTGACAACTAGCGCAAGTATTGGCGGAAATATTACGTCCACCGGCGGTGCAAATATCACCGAATCAGGAATTTATTACAGTACTAACAGTGGTTTTGCCGACGGAGCAGGCACAAAAGTTACGGCATCGGCTACAGGCACAGGCCTATTTTCAACTTCTGTAACAGGCTTAAACGTAAGCACAACTTATTATTTTAAAGCTTATGCAACCAATAGCGCAGGTGCTGGATATTCTTTACAAAGCAGTTTTGTAACCATCACGCCAGTTGTAGCACCAACCATCACCACGCCAGCACTTCAAACAGCAACTTCTACCAATGCCATTGTTAGCGCCAATGTTACCAACAATGGTGGCGAAATACTTACCGAACGTGGGTTTTATTGGAGTACAACAAATGGATTTGCAGATGGTGCAGGAACGAAAATTGCTGTAGCAGGCACAAGTACAGGGGCATTTTCAACTACCATTGGGTCATTGTCCACCTCCACAACATATTATTTCAAAGGTTTTGCTAGCAATAGCGCCGGCACAGTATATACTTCGCAAGCCAGTTTTACAACCACTGCTATGGATCCACCTTCATTTGTGGTAGGAACAGTAATTGGTTCTGGATCAATTATGACTTTTGGAAAAGTGTCAAGTGCTTTAAGCAAAACAGTATTTATAAAAGCCATTGGACTATCTGGAGATTTAACAGTAGCTGCCGACGGAGAAATGTTCAGTGCTTCCAGTCCAACAATTATCAAAGAAAATGCTGATAGTGGTTTTTTACTCACCATTACCTACAATCCTACGGCAGTTGGTGCACACACTGGCCAAGTTATCATTTCGGGAGGAGGTCTTACCAATCCCTACACAATTAGCTTAACAGGACAAAAATAGTTCTCATTCACTGTCTTGGTTACATCAGGTTCCAAAAGCGGTTGCTAACCCCATTAACATAGTGGTTACCAACCGCTTTTCGTTTTGTTTGCTTTATTGTGCTACGCTGACACATGCAAGCACGCTGTCATACCTAAGTTGTAGTAATACTGTCAGTTAAATTGTATCTGACAGCATTACGGGTAAGGTTTCAATTAGAATAAAACATAGAAATAACCTATTTTTGATAGCTGCCAGAAAAGACGAATTACGTCTTTATTCTTATTCTACGTTACTAAAATATAACTTGAAAACAACAACTACAATCCGAAAAGTCAAATTCTTCGATAGTCACATAAGAAATCTTTGTAAAAGTAGTCTTTAAAGGATTTTAAATATCTACCCACATAAAAAGTGGTGTAACCAATACTTTAGTGCAGGCATCAATTTTACGAAAAGCATTTCCATTATCAAATTCTTTTTTTCAGACATTCCTTTTCTGAGCTGCTGCTTTCCTTGCATTTATTGTCTGAAAACGTACTGCAAATATATTCATTAACGGTATCCAATTGGAAAAGTGATATTGTATTTTCCAATTGTCGTTTTTAGGTGTTGATATGTAACTAGGAGAACCAACCTATACGTTAGTTCTCCTTCATTTTTTTAAATTGGTTTTACAGGAACATAAATGTCAACTACATATTTTCCATCTTTTGGTTCCTCGGGGTACAATTCAAAACTAGGTTTATCATCCGGCTGATAGCCGCTAGTAGGAATCCACTGATTATAAACCCAATCCCATGCTTGCTGAAAATCCTGTGAGCTAAGCTCAAAACGGGCAATAACGTACATGGCAGCATCAATTTCCATTTTTTCTACTTCGCCATCTACTATTGTGTCGGCAGGCACAGTAATACAAACACTCATTTTAAGTTTATCTTCACTGACAAGATTTGGGTCGTTATGGTAAACAACTAACATTTTAATATCTTTTGCATCCAACAAACCTTTTGGTCCCGCCCACGAAAACAGCTTATTCCATATACGCTCGAATAGCTTATTGTCCCCTTTGTATGGGCCAATGTGGCTAATGCAGGCAACGGTCATTTTCTGAAGTTCTCTAACTTCCACTTTTTTGTTTAAATTCATATTGATCCTCCATTTTAATTGTTTCTAAAGCAAGATAAAACACTAAATAGTATTCTCAAATCATTCATCATTATTGCTAAAATAATAACTCAAAATGCTATTGTTTTAACTTTTAGCAAACTAAATTGAGATGCTGAAACTTGAAAACAGTAATTTTTAAATTTCCGTAAAAATATCCGCAAAACAGCTCACTCCGGCAAGTGGTTTTTTTGAAAGCAATGATACTAAATTGCTAACACATTGAGAAAGTAATGTGTAGTATTTCAAGATTTTGTGCATTTATGTATCCTTGGCAAATTGGCTTGTTTTATTTATGGTTCCAAAACTTTCGAGGATTAATTTCAAAAATGAAATAGAGTGTTATTAGAGAAGTATTTTTAGATTATTAAATGTCCAATTGCTGATAAAAAACTTTCGCCTTGTATAATAAACAATTACTGATTTTTTAATGTTCAGCCTCAGAACAAAAAAGTGAATGTACATTTATCCAATAGTTCGTTATAAAAATTGTTTTTTGAACGCAATCCACGATAGCTATCAGCGATTTTATTTAGGTTATTTTACTTTAGTGAAATGATTTGTGTGACATATTCTATGTAAATATTTTTTGAACGCAAATGGAACATATCGTAAAAACGGCACGTTCCGATTCTCGGAATGTCGAAATACTCCATCGGAATACTCCGTTTGCGTTTACTATTTTTATTTGAATTGAAATTATATCTAGTTAGATTTACGCACTATAACCTTGTATATAAAGATAATAGGCAATTTTATAACGAACCATTGTTTATCAATAATCCATCCAAACTACTAATCTATAATCTAAGGTTTTTGCTTAAGCATTCTAAACCGTGAAATCACCAGTAGGTTAACTATTATTCAGCGTAGCGTAATAAGTTGGTCTTGTTGTTCGGCATAGCGTCTTTGGTCAACGATAACTGTCGGGATTAGGGTGGGAAGCTCTGTCCACCCTGATAGGTAATTTCTTAGATGTTCAGAAGATGGACGTAGCTCGTGGGTGTGATTTATTTCTATCCACGATAGCAATAAATCCCAACAACGCGGCGTATAACTTTAGAATAAGAAATGAGGGGTATATTCGGTAGCACGGGTAAACTGATGCGTACCAACTGACTAAGAATAAATTCCAACTACCACACCATGCTCAGTGCATAAAAAAAGCGTATCCTGACCGATACGCTTCATTATGACTTTTCATTGAAAATGCAATTCAATAACCCAAAATCTTCAACATCGATTTATAACTTTGTTCCTTGGCAAATAGTTTGGTAAAATACTCACCATCTTCATCTTTATCAATAATTACCAATTTTGGCGCAGGAATAAGACAATGCTGAATACCACCGAAACCACTTATTGCCTCTTGATATGCTCCTGTATGGAAAAACCCAATATATTGCTCTCTGTCTTCATTCATTTTGGGGAGGAAAACGGCATTTGAATGCACCTCAGCATTGTAAAAATCTTCGCTATCACATGTTAATCCGCCCAAATTCACGCGTTCATATTCCGAATTCCAATTATTAACAGCCAGTAACACATACCGTTGGTTGATAGCCCACGTATCGGGCAAGGTAGTCATGAACGAACTGTCAATCATATTCCAAAGCTCCCTGTCATTCTGTTTTTTCTGATTGACAATAGAATAAAGCATCGCACCACTTTCACCAACTGTATAGGATCCAAACTCGGTGAATATATGTGGGTCGGGCACACCATTAAGTGCACAAATAGTTTTTATTTGACCTACAATTTCCTCCGCCATATATTCGTAATCATATTCCATGTCCAAGTGAGTCTGAATTGGAAAACCACCACCAATATTCAAACTATCCAATTGAGGGCATTTCTTTTTCAACTCGCAATACAGGTTGACAGCTTTATTTAACTCATTCCAATAGTATGCAGTATCTTTTACGCCAGTATTAATGAAGAAATGAAGCATTTTCAATTCAACTTGTGAATTATTGGCAATGTATTTTATATAATACGGAATAATATCATTGTATCGAATACCCAGACGTGAAGTATAGAAGTCGAACTTCGGTTCTTCCTCCGCTGCAATACGCATACCTACATTAAACTTCATGTCAAAGTCTTTTAAAAGCAAGTCTAATTCAAATTTATTATCCAATATGGGAATGACATTTGTGAACCCTTGACGAATTAAATTTTGAATATTCTCAACATATTGAGGACGTTTAAATCCATTACATATTATATAAGTATCTGGCTTAAGTAATCCTTGTTCATGTAAAGAATCCATTATATTGATGTCGAAAGCAGAAGAAGTTTCAATATGAACACCATTCTTCAACACCTCCTCCATCACAAATGAAAAATGTGAACTTTTGGTACAATAGCAATAATTGTAGTCACCATTGTAATCTACTTTGGCCATTGCTACATTGAACATACGCCTGGCACGCTGGATATTCTGTGTTATTTTGGGTAAATAAGAAATCCGCAAAGGAGTGCCATATTGCTTAATAATGTCCATAAGTGGCACGCCACACCATTCCAATTCGTTTTCAATGATATTAAATTCATCATTCGGAAACTCAAAGCTTTGCTCAATAAGGTCTTTATACTTGTTTTTCATTCGATTATAGTTCTTGAAACAATAAATAAAAATATAAGTTAGTTAGATGTTACCTTTTTAATTCAATCTAAGTAAGTTGGATTTGAGATAGTTTGACAAAAAAGCCAGCAAAAGTAATTATTAATTACGATTTATAATCATACAATGCATAGTTTTTTTCTAAACATGCGCTAAATTATACGTTTGGGGAGGAAAGTTGTATCTTATTTGACACATCGAAAAGGAGTAAAGTTGCTATTTGTTGGCCATAATCACTTCCAAATTTGCAATAAGTTTTTTATAGCCAGCACGTTTGATAGCTGAATGTTTAAAAAACGTATTAAATCCGGCCTCGGAAAGTTGATTCCAATCGTTGGCATTCCAGGCCAGAATTGCTGGATTATATCTTAGTTCAGAGTGTTGGTGTGGAGTTGCCCACTTTTTATTCCACGGACATACATCGGCACATATATCGCAGCCCAATGCCCTATTGGACAAGAGCGAGTGAAATTCAGCTGGAATTTCATTCTTATTTTCTATGGTGAGGTACGAAATACATCGGCGCGCTTCCAACGATCCATTTACCAACGCATTAGTGGGACAAGCATCTATGCAACGGGTACATCCGCCACAGCGCGGACGAATGGGTGCATCGTATTCCATCTCTTTGTTCAACATGATTGTGCCAATAAAGAAATAGGAGCCCAAGCCAGGATGGATTAACTGCGTATGCTTACCTATCCAGCCCAACCCAGCACGTTCGGCCCATCGGCGCTCCAACACGGGAGCAGAATCAACAAAGGAATGCTGATGAATGGAATTTACACTGTCAGGCCCATATTCGTTGCAAATTAGAATTTCTAGCTCGTTCAGTTTTGCTTTGAGTACGTGGTGATAATCAACTTGGCTGTAGGCATATTTCCCAATTTGAGGAGCTTCAGGATGTTGGAGTGTATCGGGAAAGTAATTGAGAATCACTACTACAATCGATTTGCAGCCAGGAACCAACTTCCGCGGATCGGTACGTTTCTCGAAATTCCGCCCAAGATAGCCCATTTCGCCATGATGACCTTTGTCCAACCACGACTGCATAAATTCGGCATCCTCTTTCAACTCATCAGCTTTGGCTATACCACAAGCATCAAATCCGAGTAATAGTGCCTTTTGTTTAATGAATTGATGCATGAAATATGTTGAGAAAAGTGGACTATTTGTACCTTATAACTTGAATAATTAAAGATTCTTTCCAATTTCTTTTTCTAACTCCTCAAACCCAAGACTTCTTGCAATAATAGTTCCTTGTTTAGTCATTAGAAAAGTGGTAGGAATGGATGATATATTATATGATTTTACATAATTAGTGTTCAACCCATTTTGATCGCGAACACAAACCCACGGGATGTTTTTTGTAGCCTGTTGCCAAAGTAACTTATTCTGATCAAGCGATATTTGAAATATTTCAAAGCCTCTACTATGATATTTATTATACAAATTGCGTAGCGCAAAGGTATAATTTACGCTTTGTTTGGACTCGTAGGCCGAGAAGTCTATCAAGATTAAGTTGCCCACCAATTGCGAAAGCTTTCTTTCCACATTGTTTTTGTCATTTAGCACAATATCAATATAGCCCGTTCCTGAAGTGGCCAATACCTCATTCCACAATTCATCGCGCCTTGCCTTGCGCTCCACTTTAATAGCATCCATTACCAAACTATAAAGATTCTTTGTTCTTTCATAATCAGGCATATATACATTGTACGAAGTAGCCACTGCACCACAATATGGCTTGTCGGCTTTTATATAGGGCGAAAACAAATACGTGTCATTCACTTTTTGATACAAAGCATAATAGGCTGCTGTGGAACGTGGATTTTGAAGTATTAACTTGCGCGCCAACTCTTTGTGCGTTTCAATATCCAATTTTATGCTTTCAATGCGGCTGTACTTATCTTGTTCTGACAAATTAGGTGTCAACTGATTAACCTTCAGCTGAATATTAAAAAGAGATATTCGCAATTGTTTAATTTGATTAGATGCCTCTGAGCCTGTAACTTTATAATCCGACGCAAAATGCTGCGATTTAGCATCAATAATAATCTCTTCGCATGAATCTATTGAGAATGCAATAACCTTATTATTGAGTCTTAAACGATAAAAATCGGGAAAGGCCGGTCTCACGGATTGAAATTCATAATCTCCTTTTTCATCCAATACTACAGAATCAATGGTTGTGGTTTCCAATAGGGCTGTATGCTCTAAAAAGAGGGTATCACCAGCGGCGGCCTCCACCACTCCACCTACTTGAAAGCGATTGTTATTATTGCACGAAAAGAGTGAAACGGAGATTAGAAATAGCAATGCGTATTTTGTCATAAATTGAAATAAAGAAATAAGAATCAATAGGGGAAACAACCTAATTTAGAGGTCAAATATTTAGTTTGTCTTGTAAGTATATTGCACTTTAGATAGTTGTTCATTGGCTTCAACTATCTTTTTCTTGAGGTCTTCTTTGTACTGTTTCAACTTATTTTTCAAGGCCTCATCCCCTACAGCCAACATTTGCACAGCCAAAATAGCCGCATTTTGGGCCGCATTAATTCCTACTGTAGCCACAGGAATTCCAGGAGGCATTTGCACTATGGCAAGTAAAGCATCCATTCCATCGAGCGATGCATTAATGGGCACTCCAATTACGGGCAAAGTGGTCATAGAAGCAATAACACCAGGCAAATGCGCGGCCATGCCTGCTGCAGCAATAATTACTTCAATGCCATTTTCTTGCGCATTTGTTGCAAATTTTTCTACTTCTCGTGGAGTGCGATGTGCCGACAATGCATTAATTTCAAACGGTATTTCAAAATCATTAAGTAAAGCTGCTGCCTTTTCCATTACTGGCAAATCGGAAGTGCTACCCATGATTATACTAACTTTTGGGTTCATATAAAGTTGTTGTTTTTGGTGTGAAAATTTATTCTATTTACCTAAAATAAAATCTTGGATATTGATAAACCACAATCCGAAAAGTTGGATTCATCGATAGGTACAATATTTAAAAAGAGAAGAGAAAAAAATCATTGATACCGAAAAACCGTAAAAAATTAGGTTTAAACGGTATCAAAAAAAATGGCTGCAATTAATTAAAATCTGTTTATCAGCTTAATTAAACCCCAATAATTGCTTCGTACTCGGTGGCAGAAAGCAATTCATCTAAATCAGAAACATTGGCAACGGAAATCTTCACCATCCATCCTTCATTATAAGGGTCGTCGTTTACCAATTCGGGGGCATCTTCCAACTCCTCATTAAATTCGAGCACGGTACCTTTGATAGGAATATATAAATCGGATACTGTTTTAACGGCCTCAACTGTTCCAAAAACTTCGCCCTCCGAAAGGGTCTCACCTACAGTTTCCACTTCTACGAAAACGATTTCACCCAACTCGCTTTGTGCAAAATCGGTAATACCCACGTAGGCAATATCGCCTTCTAAACGAATCCATTCATGGTCTTTTGTGTACTTTAAATTAGCAGGTACGTTCATAATAACTTATTTTTTTTTGATTAATAACTTTGAGTATTATAATAATGTGTTTTGTATAAAAAAGAAGAAACAGGCAAAATAACTACCTGATATTTAGTTTAGAAATAACTGGATAATGGTCTGAGTATTTAACCTTATCCATTTGAAACTTGATTGGATTAAAGGCTGTAGAATCATATAAAACATAATCAATTCTAAAGTGATAAAACCTATCATTAAATGTCCAACCAGGACCACTACCTATTTCGGTAAAAACATCAATCAGTTTGCCTTTCACTTTGGTATATGCATAAGACGGAGGCACATCGTTAAAATCGCCACATACAATTACGCTATAAGGCGAGGCTTCAACTACTTTAGCCACCGCATCGGCCTGACTAGATCTAAGTTTATAAGCCATTCCTAGTTTTTTAGAAAAATGAAGCGTTATGTCCGCTATATTTTCGGCATCAAATTTATCTTTCAGCGATATAGGCATATCTTTATCCTTCTCTGTTAATCTATTGGATTCCAAATGATTATTCACCAGCCGTATTATTTTTCCATTTACATTTATATCCGAAAAAATAGATAAATTGAAGCGAGAAGTATAGTGAATCATTTGTTTATTAATAATTGGATATTTCGAAAAAGTGGCAATACCCATACGTCTATTTCCTATTTTTTGCTTATACTGAATGTGCCTATAGCGATATTTTTCAAAAATTCGAATCATATCTTCGTGCGTAATATACTCCCTATTGGTACTCGTAAAAAACTCTTGCAAACAAACAATGTCAGTATTAGCATCTAAAACATATTGCATTACTGTATTAGGTTTATTGGCAGTATGCTTTTTTAATTTTCCACTCATCATGGTATTATAAGTCAATATAGTAAGTGGTTTTGTAGCCACCTGAGCAGCTTTTTCACCAAAACGGATAGGAAAAACATCATTGATTTGTGATGCCGAAAATAAAAGTAAACTGAGTGAAATAATAAAATACCAGTTTCTAACTAGAAGCCAAAAGATTACAAACACAACATTTAGAACTAGAATTATAGGAAATGCGAGTGAAAAATAGGCTGGATAAATGAATTTTTCGGGACTAATGATAGAGCCAGACAAAGTGATTAGCAATATTATTGCAACCAAGATGTTAGAGCCCAACATAAGCCATTTCACTATTGCTTTTCCAAACATACTTATTTAAATTCCAGTTAAAGTTAAATTTATTGTTTTTTATTGCCTTGCTCGAACAATTGCTTTTTTTCGTCAGCAGATAAGCTTTCGTATCCCGATGTTTTAATTTTATCAAGAATGTGATCAATGCGTGCCATCTTTTTTACTTTGTATGCATTGTATTCAGCATCGCTCATGCGTACATTGGGGTTATATTTGTTTGGTTTGGCTCTCAGCTTATTGGGCTGAAACCAGTGTTGAACAGTAGAAATAAGTTTACTAAACGCAGTAGTTAAATCACTTCCTTTGCGCAATGACACAACAAAAAAATAGCCAGCCATAGCCCCACCTAAATGTGCCAATTGCCCACCGCCATTGCTAGAAGTAATTCCGAAAAAACTTGTAAGCACCGCCACAAGGGCAATATATTTGAGCTTTACACTACCCAAAAGCAGGAGTTGCAGCTCCATGTTTGGTGCTTGATATGCCGCGGCTAAAATGATGGCCATAATAGAACCTGAAGCCCCCAACAACAAACTAATCGGAACTACAGGTGCATAAAACGGGAACAAATTAAAAGCTGCCACATAAAAAACCGCAGCCACAAGCCCACCAAATAGGTATAGTCCAATCAATTGTTTTTCGGAAAAATAAATCAGGAATATTTTACCAAACCAAAAAAGGCTCAACATATTGAACAGCAAATGAAAAAAGCCTTGATGCAAAAACATGTAGGTAATAGGAGTCCACACTCTAAATAAAAGTTGTGAAAGGTTAGCCGGAACAGCCAAATAGGACATTAAAAACTCTCCAGGTATATTGAAAAGCAAAAGAAATACCAACACTAATTTTAGTACAACAAACACAACCACATTGATAAAAATCAATCTGTAAAGAGAGTTTCCATTTTTAAAAACAAGGGCTATATTATCAATTATACTCATATTGAATTTAATAGAAAGTTGATAACGCTAATCTAGTTAATAAAGTTGATTTTTCTTTTTCCAAAAAAGAATAAGTATTGCACCGAATAACATACCCCCAAGATGTGCAAAATGGGCTACACTATCACCAGAAAAGCGAGCTACTCCAAGAAATAACTCGGCTACCCCATAAATGAGTACAAAAATACGTGCTTTGATGGGCACCGGAAAGAAAAGCAGCATGAGTCTAACTTCGGGAAACAACCAGCCAAAAGCCAACAACAATCCGAATACAGAGCCCGACGCACCCACTGTTACGGGCAAATCAAGAAACATCTGTTTCATATCAATAATGGCAGGAGCCGTGAAATACTCAAAATTAGTAAGGCTAAAATAGCGACTTAAGAGGTTTTGAAATGGGATTAAAGCTTCGCTCGAGTTGGCAGCAATAGCCTCGTTCATAGCAGTATATATAGAATGGAACTCTACAGTCCAAAACAATTGCTGAATGATACCGGCACCAACTCCGGTAACCAAATAATAGAACAAAAACCGTTTGGGACCCCACCGTTGCTCTAGTGCTGAACCAAACATGTATAAAGCGAACATATTGAAAAAAATGTGACTAAATCCGCCATGCATAAACATGTAAGTAACCAATTGTGCTGGGTTAAATTTATTGGATGCCCAATAATGCATGCCCAAAATGTCGGTAAGGTCAACATTTAATGCCCATTTAGAGAAAAAACCTGGAGCTACTAAAGTTGCCAACCACAAAATTAAATTGATGGCAATAAGGTTTTTTACCACTGGGGGTATTGAGTTTAAAAAAGAAGATCTGTAATTATTCATTATGATTTGGAACCAAATTAATTGTAAATAAAAAATATAAATATTTCCTTAAAACTTAATAGAAATTAAAGAAATCGCTCATCCCGATAAATATCGAGTTTGTGGTGCATGCAAAATACTGATAGGTAATGAATAGCAATCTAAAATATAAGAATCACCAATGATTACAAAATAAAACATTCAATTTCTAAGATGCAATGTTCGTGTTTTCTGCAAATTGTTCAATAATTAGAGAAAAATGAATTGGAGCAGAAAAAAAACATCTAAAGTAATAGATAACAGACAACTCTAATACCTTGTTAAACTTCTTAAATGCTTAATTTCCTTTTTATTGGAGCACAAAAGTAATGAAAAAAATACCAAAAACATGTTTTCTAACACATTTTGTGCAAATAGAAAAAATAAATAGATTTTTTGGTTATTAAATGCTTGTATATTAAATACAAAGCACTACATTTGCAACATCAAAACTGTGTTTATCGTTTCTACTAATAAAAAATCAAATTTTATGAACAAAGCAGAATTAATCAGTGCCATTGCTGAAGGAGCAGGTATTACAAAAATCGATGCAAAGAAAGCACTAGAAGCCACCGTTAAAAGTGTATCGGAAGCTCTTGCAGCAGGCGACAGAATTAGTTTAGTAGGGTTTGGAACTTTTTCTGTATCAGAGCGTTCGGCTCGTTCAGGCATTAATCCAAAAACTAAAGAAACAATTCAAATTGCAGCAAAAAAAATGGCTAAGTTTAAAGCAGGATCTGAATTATCAGCCGCTATCAACTAGTTTTTTCGTTTTATAACAAACAAGAAAGGAATATGGAAACATATTCCTTTTTTTTATTCAATGAATTAGAAAGGGTCAAGTTCAGATACATATTGAATTAAATAAAAGGTGGATTAAAACACAGTATTGAATTATGTCAGTTAACTCAAAAGTTTTTACATAAGCCCTACATTACTTCAAAAATTGATATTACTGTGTTCCCGATGTTCTGGAAGACCGAAATTTATTATATCAAACAGAAATACTTAAAATTTAAAGTTGACCCTAGTTAAATTGGACTCAAGTCATCTGAACTTCAACAGCATATCGCCATTTCAATTTTATCGGCAGTCGCCTTTCCTTTCAGTACTTCCACCAGTTTCAATGCAAATGGCAACGCTACTCCAGCACCCATTGCAGTTATTATATTTGCAGACTGAACTACCTTTTGTACAGACAATGTGGCACCCAATAATTGGGATTCAAAACCAGGATAACAGATGGCTGCTTTGCCTTCTAACAAGCCCATTTTACCTAAAATGGAGGGCGCAGCACAAATAGCAGCTACATACTTACCTTGATTTGCTTGTTTGATAAGTAAATTTTTCAACTCCAGATGTGCGTCCAAGTTTTTTGTTCCAGGCATTCCGCCAGGCAATAAAAGAAGGTCATTATCAGCATAATCAGGCTCATTGAATAACATGTCTGCCACTACTTTTATTCCATGTGCTCCAGTTACTTCCTTGTAGGACATAATAGAAACAATAGCTACTTCAATTTCGGCACGACGTAAAATATCAATTGGGGTGATGGTTTCAATTTCTTCAAAACCGTCAGCTAAAAATAGATAGACTTTCATAGTGATTTATTTTAGATTAAAATTGTATGTAATACTTCCCGAAGAAATTCCTTTTCCAGCTGTAAAACGGGTATTGCGAGCAGCGGAAGTGGCGGCATTGCGTGTGGCAGCATCAGAAATGGTGGTAGGAGAACCAATGGTGGCACTCACCACATTTCCATTTTCATCGACGCGTATATTCACGGTAATTTTGCCTTCCACATCGCGGTCGTAACTTGGCGATACAAGTCTTCCTGTAAGTGAGCGACCATTCAGCGACCATGAATTTCCACCCGAAGAGCCTTTTCCAGCAGGATTTCCTTGTTGCGTATCACCGCTGCCAGTACCGCTGCCAGTAGAATTATTGTTGCCAAACATGCCGTTCATGGCGTTGGCTTTATCAATAGCTGCCTGTTCCTTTCGTTTTTTGTCTGCGGCAGCTACAGCTGCACGGTTTGCAGTTTCAATTAGTTGGTTTTCAATGGCTTCTTTCTCCTTGCGATCCTTGTCTTTCTTTTTTTGCTCCGCAATAACCAATGAATTATCCGATTGCGTTACAAAGTCTTGGTTCACTGGTTTTACAACAGCTACAGGCGGGGCAATTGGAGGTGTTGGTTCATTTGCAGGCATTTCGTTCATTCCGCTGCCATCAGCATTATCTCCAAAACTAACCATTATCCCTTCCTCTTCGGGAGGTTTGGGTGCAATGGTTGGCATAACCACTAACCAAAGGAGTAGGAATAATATTATGCAGGAAACGGCCGAACCGATAATTCCATATATATTGGATTTCTTCACGCTATTTCTTTTCAGCTGATTGTGTTGCAATTACTATTTTCAACTTGTGCTGGTTGGCAATGTCGAGCACATACACCACGTTTTTGTACGGTATATTTTGGTCGGCATTCAATGCAATATAGGTTGTAGAGTCTTGAGCCACCAGATTCATCAAATACGACTCCAATTGCTCAGGTACTATTGCCTGTGATTTTCCTTTTCCGATGGCCACAAAGTATTGACCTTGTTCATTGATAGAAACCTTTGCCACAACAGCCTTGGTAGCTGTTCTGGCTTTACTTTGCGGTAAATTTATCTTGATGTCGTTGGGCGATGACATGGTGGACGACATAACGAAAAATAACAGCAACAGGAAAATGATATCCGTCATGGATGCCATTGAAAATGAAGCTTCTATTTTATTTCTTTTTTTTAATGCCATAATAATATTCAATTAATAATTAATAGTTAATAATTAATACCTAATACCTATTAATTTCAAAAATCAATAGCGTATAAAAATAAGAAGTAATCATCAAAAATCATTAATTCTTAATTTGTAATTATTAATTTATCCTTACGCTGGTTCGTTTAATAAATCGAGGAATTCCATGGTTTTGGATTCTAAAAGGCGTACTACTGAATCGACACGATAAACTAAATAGTTATAAAAGAAATAAGCCAAAATCCCAACTATTAAACCACCCACAGTGGTTACCATGGCTTGATATACACCTACGGTGAGACTACTCATTTCTACTGCTCCAGTTGAATTTTGGGTCATATTGAAAAAAGTAAGTACCATCCCAGTCACTGTTCCGAGGAAACCTAGCATGGGTGCACCACCTGAAATAGATGCCATTATCACCAAGCCTTTTTCCAACTTGGCAATTTCCATATTACCCACATTTTCTATTGCCACCAGCACATCGCTCATTGGACGACCCAATCGGCTGATTCCTTTTTCCACCATGCGCGAAATGGGTGAATCGGTATCATGACAGAGTTTCTTGGCGGCATCAATTTTACCTTCGTAGATATAATCTTTGATGCGGTTCATGAAAGTATTATCTTCCTTGGAAGCTTGCTTGAGTGTTACCAAGCGTTCGATAAACAAATAAATGGCCAAGGCAAACATTACGACCAACACATGCATAATTGGGCCACCATATTTATACATTTCCCACAAATTCATTTCTACTGGTACTTTTGTAGTGACATTGGAAACAATGGCCGGAGCGGCTTGCAAAATCAACATTAAATTCATATCGTTTTGTTTATAATCGTTTTGTTTATAAAAGGATTTAATTATTTGGTGTTTAGTATTTGGCGAGACAAATTTCGTACCGCTTTTAATCGAGAATGAAATTTTGAACTATTATTTTTTTTTATTACCTCCACTTTTTGAAAAGAAGAGAAAAAAATGCTATCGTGAATAGATTAATCAAAGTTTACCATAATCATTACTTGCATAGTTCCCCGCAATTTATCCCGTATTTGGACGGGAGGGGTTAGTGGCCTATATTTCTACACTAACTGCATATTATACTGTTTTATTGTGTTTTCCAAACCTAAATAGAGTGCTTCCGAAATAAGTGCATGTCCAATAGAAACCTCATCAATCCAAGGTATATGTTGATGCAGGTACGCTAAATTATCCAAGCTCAAATCATGTCCGGCATTTAATCCTAGCCCCAATTTCTGAGCCAATCTGGCTGCCTCCACAAAGGGTGCTATTGCTTTTTGGCGGTCGATGGGATAATTGGTAGCATAGGGTTCGGTGTATAATTCCACACGATCAGTGCCTGTTTTGGCTGCAAATTCTATGTTTTTCAAATCGGTATCCACAAAAATAGAAACGCGAATGCCCACGCTTTGAAAATCGGCTACTACCTCTTGCAAAAACTCCAAATGAGTAACCGTATCCCAACCTGCGCTAGAAGTTATTGCCTCGGGTGGGTCAGGAACCAAGGTTACTTGATGTGGTTTCACTGATTTTACGAGTTGGATAAAATCGGGAGTTGGGTAACCTTCAATGTTAAACTCAGTTGTTAGAATTGGCTTCAAATCCCACACATCGGCAAATCGGATATGGCGCTCATCAGGACGTGGATGCACTGTAATACCAGCTGCTCCAAAACGCTCACAGTCTAGCGCTACCTGACAAACATTGGGAGTATTTCCACCGCGAGCGTTTCGCAACGTTGCTATTTTATTGATATTAACACTAAGTTTAGTCATTATTTTAAGGCTTTAATTTTATTTCAATAAATGCGTGGGCGCAAAGTAGTTCGTATTTGTATAAAATATTTGAGAAAGCTACACCCACAAAATTTGCAGGGTTCGTTTACATTTAGTTCCTTTGCAGTTGTTTTGAAGAATTACAGGCAAGGGACTGCAAAAATAGCTAAAATTAATTGAAGGGCTATAACTATGGCATTATCTTTCAATTATTTTAAGTAGGAGTTCACTCCGTTAAGTGTTTTTTGAACGTAAATGGAACATACAGTCAAGTATGCACGTCGGAATACTCCGTTAGCATTCAAAAAAAATAAAATCGACTTATCGCAGCTGACTTATTTGATACATAAATAAAACGCGATATGAATACCGATAGCTATCGGTACGCTTGACCCAATGATTTGTATTTATTTTCTGTTTTTTTCTAAGTACGCTGATTTTTAATTTCTATATCCCATTTATAACCTACAACA
The DNA here is from genome assembly GCA_020049515.1 of Paludibacter sp. Lineage (GTDB taxonomy): Bacteria > Bacteroidota > Bacteroidia > Bacteroidales > Paludibacteraceae > Paludibacter. Next base: position 19,980 of record JAIFKQ010000098.1, read on the forward strand.
TGAGAATAGCTATTTTTGGAAATACGTATCGCCCTGTTATTCAGTCGCACATCGAAGTTCTTTTTGATTATTTCAAAGAGAAAGGCGTAACCTTGATGCTGGACAATGAGCTTTACAAATTTGTACAAGCGCATGACAACTGTTGCCTAGAGCATACCGAAATAATTGAAGGCGATGATTTTGAGGCAGATATGGCTTTGAGCATTGGCGGTGATGGCACTTTTTTGAACACTGCGGCTCGCATTGGGCGCAAAGACATTCCTATTTTGGGTATCAATACAGGTCGGTTGGGGTTTTTGGCCGATGTACCTAGTGAAGCCATTTTGCCGTCGTTGGATGCTGTTTTGGATAAGAATTTTATTCTTGAAGAACGCGCGTTATTATTTGTGGAAACTTCGGACGGCTCGTTGTTCGACTATCCCTATTCGCTGAATGAAGTGTCGGTACAAAAGCAGGACAGCTCGTCGATGATAAGCATTACGGCAAGCGTAAATGGCGAAAAAGTACATACTTACCAAGCTGATGGCCTAATCATCTCTACTCCTACTGGCTCTACCGCTTATTCAATGAGCGTGGGGGGTCCGCTGGTGGCACCACAATCGCAAAACTTCATTCTCTCACCCGTGGCATCGCACAGTTTAAATGTTCGTCCACTCATAGTGCCCGACTCGTGGACCATTGAACTAGAAGTGCATAGCCGAAGCCAGTGCTATTTGGTAGCCTTGGATGGCCGCTCAAAAGTATTGGAAAGTAGCACAAAGCTACGCATCACAAAAGCCGACTACACCGTAAAAGTAATCAAACAACTGAACCACACCTTTTTTGATACCCTCAAAAATAAACTGATGTGGGGCGTGGACAAAAGGAATTGATGGTTAATTAGTTAATTGGGTAATTGGGTAATGAGGAAATGGGATAATTTGACAACCAATTTTCTCATGACATTCAACCACGTTGTGTTTGTGTCCGTTTCATTCATTTTTCCACGGGTTTTCACCCGTGGCTATTCACATTTAAGTCCTTCAGACTTCCAATTCCGCAATTAGTAATCCCTTGGTTCTTTCATCAATCTCCCCATCAAAATACTGCTTCAATACCTGATGAAATACTGACTCACCCTCACATACCAAACTAAAAAGCGTCATGCACGATTTCAGTTTCATATCGTCGGGCCTTCCAAAAATCTCCAATGCTGTCTTGTTTTTGTGTAACAATAAAGCTTTCGATATTTCAAATAACCGTTTTCCCAACACTGCATGATGCAAGTAGGCCTCGGCTTCGGCTCTGCTATTTATGGCATAAAACACTGAAGTGCTACTCATACCCAAGCCCTGAAATTGCGGAAAAATATACCACATCCAATGGCTAACCTTTTTACCATTTACTATTTCGGTCAATGCCCGTGCATAATCATTTTCCTGAGCTATTAAAAATCGGTCTAAATTTAGCATAAAATGTATGTTTTGTAAATGTTGTTAGCATGGATTGGTAATATTATAATTGTTGGCATGACTTGGGGTAATACTTTCAATTAGGATAACAAAAAAATAATTAGCATAGTGAAATAAAAATCTAACATTCCATTTTGGCTGTCTAAACTTATTGATTATTCATATCGTCTTCATTATTCATTTGCAATTGGCTTATTATTAAGCT
>JAIFKQ010000124.1 GCA_020049515.1 Paludibacter sp.
ATAATCAAATTTATCCTAATAAATCAATCGTGAAATATCCTTTATTTTTTATTCTTAGCTTTATCGTTTTATTCTTTGGTTGTAAAATCGATGAACCATCCAATGAATCGACTTTGCCATCGAATGTTATTAATAAAATAGTAATTGACAAACAAGGAGTTAAATGGATAGCTACCGACAAAGGTTTGGTGAGTTTTGATGGTAGCGATTGGAAAACGTACAACTCCATTTCCATACTCAGTGGTCAAAAAACAACTGATATTGCCTTTGATGCTATGAGCAATCAACTCCAACTTTGGACTGCAGGGCTCGAAGGTGTATCAAATAATATAATTGCAAACAAAAATTTAACTAATATAATTTCCTATCAACAAACACTGAATGGCTTGTTGAGCAATAATGTTTTAGCAGTTGGAACCGATAATAATAATGCCAAATTTTTTGGCACGCCAAATGGTCTTTCTATTTTAAAAAATAACTTGTGGACTACTTACGATGGTAAATGGGGAACTAAAAGTGTAGATAATTTTCTGACATTGAAACCTATTACGGCTATTGCTTCAGCCAAAAATGGTTGGAATTATGTGGCTACCAATGGAGGAGGAGTTTCCAGATTTAAATTTACAGATGCAGTTACAGGTGCTACAAAATACTTCAGACCTTGGGCGTCGGGTTTAAAATCGGATGTGATATATACAGTTGTCATTGTAAATGATACTTGTCAGTGGTACGGAACCGATAAAGGAGTTGCTTATCATACAAGCGAATTTACAAAAGCCGACTGGACATCCTATTCGGTAGCTGATGGTATGGTATCCGATTCGATATATGCCATTGCGCAAGATGCACAGGGCAATACCTGGTTTGGAACTCAACGCGGCGTAAGTAAACTAAATAACTATGTCTGGACTAATTTTACAACGCATAATGGACTAATTTCCAATAAAGTAAATACGGTTGCGGTTGATATTGACGGTTCGGTTTGGTTTGGAACAGATAATGGCATTTCGCAATTGAAAGAGGGTGTTTGGAAATCATATAGTGTAAAATAAAAATGTCAATTAAAATAATCATAAATTATTATGTCAGAAAACTTTAGATCAAATAGCCATATTCCCTCGCAGTTTATCCCGACAAAGACGGGAGGAGTAAATGGACTTTTGATAGCCATGCTATTCGCTTTTTCTTCATTATCGGCTATGAATCATCCGGGTGATAGTATTATATCTGTACATACTGATATTTTTCCCACAATTGATGGCGATGCGTCAGATGCTGTTTGGAATGATGCAAGTTGGGTAGATATAAACTACATGTGGATGCCCTATAACACTACAATTACTACTTCCGATTTTGCTGGACGGTACAAAGTGCTATGGAATAAAACAACAAATCTGCTCTATTTTTTAGTAGAAATTACCGACGATAAATTTGTGAATGGTTATGTTTACAGCAAATCGGATGGCTCCTATCCTTTATTTGATGTGTTGGAAGTTTTTATAGATGAAGACCGCCCCGGAAGTGAACATGGCTGCAATAATACCGCTTATGCTTATCACATTACCGGAGGACATGGAACCGTTGAATATGAAGCCATTGACATTTATGACCCTAAAAATAATTATAGTTGGGGTGACGGAATTTATGTAAATAACAGTAGTCATTTGCCAGAATTTAAACGTACCAATGTGGGAACAAAATATATATGGGAATTTTCGTTAATGGTGCTAAAAAGCACCTACACACCAAACAATGATCCAACATTATTTAAGGCAACTTTGGTAGATGGCAAAAAAATGGGATTGACCCTTGCTTATTGCGATAATGATAACTCAGCAGTGAATCCACAACGCGATAATTTTATTGCCTCAAAATACGAAACGGATGCCAATAAAGATATTTCCTGGCAAAATTCTACTACTTTTGCACACTTAACCTTGAAGGAAAATAGCGGTACAACTGGAATTGAATCGGTAACAGCTTTTTCGGCTAAAGTTTGGGTTGACGGAGCTAAACAGCTGAATTGTAAGTTGGATGAAAGTTGGAATAGACCTATGGTTCAGTTATTGGATATTTCGGGTCGTGTAGTAGTGGATAAACAAATGGCAGAGGAAATAAAGTTGGATTTATCTTCTTGTAAGCAAGGGTTTTATTTAGTAGTTATTAAAGAAAACCAATCTATTTATACACAGAAAATTATTCTGTAAAAAGTTTATATACGGAAATTTAAATTCATTATTGCAGCCATTTTGATTTTTTTGTGGGTTTGGAGGAAATGAAGATAATTATCAAAAAAAACTATTATCACCAAAAATCTGAATGATAAAATGATAGTATTCGGAGCTGTAATGGAAATAATTTTAAAAAGGAGCAAAATATTAACCTTGTAGTTTTATCGATCTAACACCAATAATCAATTGTTAAATTCAACATCAATGAAATTGATTTGAAAACAATTTGAATAATTTAAATAATAACTTATAAAGTATGAGAAAACTAAAATTTATCATCCTCTGTTTAACGATTTCTTCTTTTTCAGTAATATCTGCAATGGATCATCCTGGTGATAGTATTGTGGCCATCCATACCAGCATTTTGCCACTAATAGATGGTGATGGAAATGATGCGCCATGGAATACAGCTAGTTGGGTAGATATGAATTATACTTGGATTCCTTACAACCAATCAGTTTTACCTACGGATTTTACGGGGCGATTTAAAGTGCTTTGGAATAAAAACACCAACTTACTTTATTTTTTGGTGGAAATTACCGACGAGAAGTATGTAAATGGATACGTCTATGACAAATATAATGGTACGTATCCTAACTTTGATGTGGTGGAGCTTTTTTTAGATGAGGATAGACCTGGTACTTATCATGCTTCAAATAACAATGCCTTTGCCTACCACATTACCAGCGGAAATATAGATACTGACTTTGATGCAATTGATATTTTTGATAGTGCGCCCAATGCACCTAATTGGTCGGATGGCATTTATGTGAATTACAAAAATCATTTTCCCGAGTTTAAACGAAGCAATACTGACACAAAATACACATGGGAATTTTCGGTAATGGTATTAAAAAGTAACTATACTCCTGCCGATGACCCCACAGTATTCAAAGCAGATTTAACGGATGGAAAAGAAATGGGGTTAACCCTAAATTATTGCGATAATGACAATTCGGCTGTGAATCCGATACGTGACAACTTTTTTTCTTCCAAATACGTGAATCCTGGTGACAATAACAGTGCTTGGCAGCAGTCTTATAATTTTGGCAGTTTGGTTTTAAGCGAAAAGAGCGTTGCAACGGGTTTTAAATCTATAAAAAACAACAGTACAGCATTTTGGCTTGATGAGAAGAAACAACTAAATTGCAAACTCGACGAAAGTTGGAAAAGCCCGATCATTTCTTTGTTAGACATTTCGGGTCGCATAGCAATGGAAAAACAATGGATACAAGGTCAAACCATTGATTTAACGTCCTACAAAAAGGGCTATTATTTAGTAGTAGCAACTGAAAATAAAACAGTCGTTACACAGAAAATTATATTATAAACTTTAAATAACATGAAATTAAAACTAGTTATTACTATTCTCTTGATACTTTTTTGCGGATTTAGCGTAAATGCAAAAGAAAAGAAAACAACAAAAAAAGAGGAAACAGATAACTTCCTTCATTACACAATGTACATTTTCTATACGAACGATTGGCAAAGTTCCAAAGGCATTTACCGCGGCACATTTTACATGGATAAAACACGTTCAACCATGCAATTAGCGGACAATTCACAACACATAATTACGCAACACAACTGGCAGGAGGGTTCATTTATTTTGCAGCGCAACAATCAATATGACCTCACTTACAGCTGCGGAACTTGGTCGGACAGCACCTATCAATTGCGATATACATTGGCCAAAAACATTTCCGGCGCATATATTGAGCAACCGGACACCATTCTTAAAAGCAACAAAATGATTATTGGACCAAGTCATCATTCCATTTTTCAAAACCATATTGGGCGCGACTGGCTAATGTACCATGACTGCGATAGGGCACACACAGAACGCTATTCACGACTCGACAGGTTGTATATAAAAGGAAATACAATGAGCAGCAATGGTTTAACTTTTGTAACTCAAAAAGTGAGGTTATGATAATAATTAATAAAATATAAAAATAACAAATAAATACACTGTCTATGTTAAGAGCTTTTTATTTTTTCTTTAATGCCGCATTGAGCATTATCTCCTCCTTTCTTCCTGTATATCTTTCGGCAAGAGGGTTTTCGGCCATTCAGATTGCGAATATTATGGCGCTGGATTCGATTATAGCCATTTTGGGCATCAGCATTATGTGGGGTTACATTTCCGATCACTCTCAAAAACCGGCCCTCGTTTTAAAGGTGCTTGCATTAGGAACTGCCTTGTCCTTCATCCCCATTTTAATGGGTGGTTCAGCCTATTACCTCGTTTTTCTGGGGTATTTAATTTTCGGTTTTTTCAGTTGCCCAATAGGGGGAATCGCCGATTCGTTGGCAGTAGTAAAAGCTAAAGAAATGGGTATCGACTTTGGTAAGATTCGGGTTTGGGCCTCTATCGGTTGGTTTTCGGCAACCGTGCTCATAGGGTTTGTGTTGGCGGCAAGAGGCACCAACATGGAAGTGAAAAGCATGAGTGATGTGGTAGAAGTGGGGAAGGCAATGTTTGCAGGTAAAGGAATCAATTGGAACGACCCAATAGTTATCATGTTGGTAATCGGTGCCTTTGGTCTTACTTTTTTAACGGCACTTGGTTTTAGAAATAGCAATAAAGACGAATCGAAAAAATCCGAAAAACCGCAGTTTTCCGATTTAAAACTGATATTTAAGAACAACTATTTTTTGGTATTTTTAATTGTGGTGGTTTTGCACATGCTTTGCCTCAAATCATTCTATTTCTTGTTTGGTATTCACGTAAAGGATTTGAAACTAAGCCCAACTATTTTAAGTATTGCTTTCTCGGTAGGGACTTTGGCGGAAATTCTGGCATTCTCCATTTTCGGTTGGCTCCGCAAATTCTTACGTTTGGAAATGCTGGTAGTTATTGCCGTTGGTATTAGCATGTTACGTTGGATATTATTGGCCAATACCGATTCGGTGGGGCTGTTAATTCTTAGTCAGGTTTTACATGCAGCCACCTCAGGTATTTTTATTGCTGCCGCAGTATCATTGGTAGCAGATGCTGCCGAGCCACGTCTGCTTGTTACTTATCAACAAGTGTATTATTATGCCATTTTTATTGGTAATTTAATTGGAACGTATGCTTCAGGATTCATTTACGAAGCATTTGAGAAAAGTGCCATCCCAGTATTTTACGTAATGAGTGCCGTTGAACTATTGGCAGTTTTCTTTATTCTTTTATCAATGAACATGCGAAAAAAATCAGATGCCAAAGAAGCCATTGTTTAATTCATAATTAAGACATATAGCCATTAATAAGAAATAATTTCTTGTTTAATGCCTTTGTTGATATTTTCATTCTTCATTCTTCATTCTTCATTCTTAAAAGACTATGAACAAGTACTATATTTCAAATCAGGGCAACGATGCTGCCGATGGTTTATCGCAAATTACTGCATGGAAAACCATTGCAAAAGTAAACGCTACAATACTCACCTCAGGCGATGAAATCCTATTTCGCTGTGGCGACATATATCTGGGTGAACTCAATATTTGTCAATCTGGTAGCGTTAACCAACCCATTGTGGTTAGTTCTTTTGGCGAAGGCCCCAAACCCATCTTAAGTGGCTCGACCACGATTAAGGATTGGTATTCCCATAAAGATGGGAAATTCAGTACAGAGCTTAAACATCAGGTTTACCAATTGTATATCAATGATACGCAATTAAATTTGGCACGGATACCTGCGACTGGGTTTTTCGCCATCGAATCTGGAGATAAAATTAACTTAGTGGACAATCAGCACTTGAACGTTGACTATGATTTAACAGGTGCTACCGTGCGCATTCGTGCCGTAAATTGGCAGTACGAAACAGCCAAAGTGGCGGCGCACAAGGGTGGAACCATTACATTTGAGGACAATATGATGTACCAAAACAATCCTCGGTACGGCTA
>JAIFKQ010000196.1 GCA_020049515.1 Paludibacter sp.
CTTCTTACTAATGTGAATACACTAGAAGCCCCCAAAGAGGTGATTAGCCTATTCCCTAATCCAGTGTCGTCATTTCTAACCATACAAAACAACGTTGAAAATGATGGAATGATAGAGGTTTATAATAACAATGGTAGTTCTGTTTTGCAACAAACCATACAGCGAAATACCACGCTAAATACAAGTAGTTATGCTGCGGGAATATATTTCGTAAATTTTAATGGAAAACAGGCTGCTAAATTCATAAAAAAATAATGTTTTACCATTATAGCTAACAAATATACAATCTCAATAAGAAGAAAAGGTATTAAGATTGTATATTTAAAATGTGCAACCGCTAGCGTGCATTTTACCATCAAACTTTAAAGCCACATTCAATTAATAGCGTATCTTTACAACCTTCTTTTTGGCATCGTAGTGAATGATCACAATGAAGGAATGAAGTTGTTAATAAAAAAAAACAGTAATAACAAATAACAAAAAAACACCCATGAAAAAAATCACCTTATTAATAATCACCTTATTTGTCTTCTATAATGCTCTTCAAGCTCAAGAAACGGGTAGAAAAGTGCCTTCGGTGGAAATAAAAGATTTAGCGGGCAGAACGATAAATACTAACACCTTAAAAAATGACAACGGATTAATTATTATCGACTTTTTTGCCCTGTGGTGTAAACCTTGCGTGTTAGAATTGGACAATATCAATGAACTGTACGAAAGCTGGCAGGCCGAAACGGGTGTAAAAATCATTGCTATATCGGTGGACGATACGCGCAGCACATCCAAAGTGGCTGGTTTTGCCAACGGACGGGGGTGGAAATTTGACATTTACCTCGATGCCAATAGCGATTTTAAACGGGCGATGAATGTCAACAATATTCCGCATACTTTTTTGATTAAGAATGGCGAAATCATCTGGCAACATAACTCTTACGCTCAAGGTGATGAAGACGAGCTGTATGAATTGATAAAAAAAGAAACCGCTTTACTAAAAAAATAATACTGCTCTGTCATGAAGTTTAAAGGATTATTATTTGTTTTCTCGTTTGTTTTCTCAGCACTTTTGTTGGCACAAACCGATGCCCCACTGGAAATACACGGTGATTTTCAAACCGATTTTCAAACCTACAAAGCCGATTCGCTGATTGGGGCAAAGGAAGTTCCTGAAAAAAGTGGGTCCAATAGTTACCTCAATTTAACGCTCAGTAAAGGTGAATTTTCTTCAGGCATGCGCATGGAAAGTTATACACCTGCTTTACAGGGATTTGACCCTCGCTACAAAGGCACGAGCATTGCGCACAAATACCTAAGTTTCAAAAACGATAAAGTGTTTGTTACCGTGGGTAATTTTTACGAGCAGTTTGGCAACGCACTCATTTTGAGAACCTACTGGGATGCCAGCCTAGGATACGACAATGCGTTTAATGGAGTGAGAGTAAACATTAATCCATTAAAAGGACTGTATATAAAATCATTAGTAGGAAAACAACGCCTCTATTCCGAAGAAGGATCGGGAATGGTAAGAGGGATTGATGGCGAGGTGTTTTTAAACGATTTAGTAAATAGTTGGGAAAACAGCCAAACAAAAGTAACACTAGGAGGAAGTTTTGTAAGCAAATACCAAGAGGCCATTCACCCCACGCTCAATTTGCCCGCCAACGTAGGAGCTTGGGCTGCCCGCACCAATATAACACGAAATTCGGTTACAATTTTGGGGGAATATGCCTATAAAACCAATGACCCTAACGTGAATAACATACTTACAAGAGGCACACAATCTTTCCAAAACTTTAAACCCGGACAGGCGCTGTATGTAAGTTCGTCTTATTCGGTAAAAGACTTTGGAGTGACCTTAAGTACTAAATGGATAGACAATATGGACTACCGCAGCGATCGCGGTGCATCGGGCAATGACCTGATGATAAACTATACTCCGGCACTCACTCCGCAACATATTTACAGTCTTGCCGCTTTGTATCCTTATGCTTCACAGCCCAATGGCGAGTTTTGTTTGCAGGGCGATATTAACTATAACATCAAAAAGGAAACCTGGCTAGGCGGAAAATACGGAACCAAAATATGGGTTAACTACTCACAAATCAATGCGATAAAGAAAACCCCTGTTGCCAATAGCTATTTAGGATACGAAAGCCAATTGATGATACCCAACGATACATTGACCTATTACAAAAATTTTAATGTGGAAGTAAACAAACGCATTAGCAAAGATTTGAAACTAATTGCCAGTTATTTTTTCATTAACCGCAATGACGCTGTTTTGAAATTATCCGATTATCACGGCATGATTACCTCACACGTGGGCGTGGCGGATATGAGCTATAAATTTCTAAAAAAGCACACACTGCGACTGGAAATGCAGCATCTGTGGACATTACAGGACAATGGAAACTGGGCCACAGCATTGCTAGAATACCAAACGAGCGACTATTTTGCGGCCTTGGTGGACGATTACAATTACGGAAATACAGATGCTGCCAAACAAATACACTATTTGATGGCTACTGTAGGATACAAAAAAAAAACCACTCGCATTGCGGCTTCTTATGGCAAACGCCGACAAGGAATTATGTGCGTAGGAGGTGTTTGCCGACAAGTGCCGGCCAGCAATGGGTTGGCAATTACAGTTACAACAAGTTTTTAATCCATACATAAAGAATCACATGAAATATCTTTTTAGAACCATCAATTTTCTATTGTTGCTATTTATCGTTTCTGCCTGCGACGAAATACCTCTCGATAAGATTGAACACGAAGGTTCCGTAATTCCGAAAAGGAAAGTATTGGTAGAGTATTTTACAGGACACGACTGCATCAACTGCCCTGGCAGAAGCAAGCCGGCTTTTCATGAATTGGATTTACTCTACGGACAGAATGTGGTGGTAATGGCCATTCACGCTGGATGGTTTGCCGAGCCATTTTTGACCCCCGACAATTTGGATTTGAACTCGAGTATTGGCACAAAATTATTCGAAACAGCTGGCGTTCAGGGTGTGCCCACGGGCAGAGTAGATAGAAAGATGTTCAATAACCAAACACTGCTAGACCCGGCTATTTGGTCCACAGCTGCAACTAGTTACATCGCCCAGCAGTCGCCTGTCACTATCGATTTGACCATTACCCCTTTGGCGTCGGATTCCGTATTGAAATTTAAAGCCTCTACGCAATTTGTATTGCCTATAAATCAACAACTACTGATAGAGAGCTACTTGGTAGAAGATAGCATTGTAGGATTTCAAACGGCACCCACTGACATTCCCGATTATGTTTTTATGAGCGTATTGCGTACGGATATTAAAACGAAAGAGGATTCAAATGTATTAAATGCACAATCGACCGTCTCGGCAGGAACTATTATCAACAAAGAATTTGAACTTTCGCTGAAAGGAAAAGCTTGGAAAACAAAACATTGTAGTGTGATAATTGTAATTTCGGATGCCACAACGGGAGAATGCTTGCAAACAGAAAAAACAAAAATTAGCAATTAAAAAAACAGTAGCATTTTTACTAAGCAGAAAAATGTGTTCATCAATAAAATGGCTTTACAATAAATGAAAAAAATCGCAATTATCTTATGTGCCTTATTCTTGGCAGTTCACATTTCGGCAGAAGTGTTAAAGCCCGTAAAATGGTCTTATGATGTAAAATACAACACCGACAACGAAGCAGTTTTAATCTTTAAAGCTGATATAGAGAAGCATTGGCACATTTATGATTTGAAAATTGAAGGTGATGGGCCAGTACCTACCACAATCATTATTGCCAAAAACAGTAACTTTACCTTAAAAAGTGCTGTGGTGCCAATAACAAAAGCGGTAGTAAAATACGACTCCAGCTTTATGATTAAAGTAGGAAGTTACGACAAAAAAGCAATTTTTCAGGCTCCAATAAAAATTCATGCCACCAAAGATTTTAAAATAACAGGCACGGTGGAATACATGACTTGCAACGACGGTATGTGCCTGCCTCCTGAATTAATTGACTTTGCCATTGACATTAAGGGAGCTAAAATTCCTGCTATAAAAGATAGTGTTTCGATGGGCACAGTGGCACAGATTTCGGACAGTACAACAAAAACATCGGCCACCTCCTCCCCTATTGTGGCAGAAATAAAAAAAGACAATAAACCTACAAAATCATTGTGGTTGCTCTTCTGGCTCTCATTTGTGGCTGGCTTACTGGCCATTCTCACTCCTTGCGTTTTTCCAATGATTCCCATGACGGTTTCCTTTTTTATGAAGGCATCAAAAAACAAAGTGATGGGAAGAATTAACGCCTTGGTGTATGGTTTTTCCATCGTGTTTATTTATGTGGTAATAGGTACGCTGGTGGCGGTAACGCTAGGTGCCAACTTTGCCAACTTCCTCAGTACTCACTGGTTGCCTAATATCTTGTTTTTCCTAATTTTTACTTTTTTTGCTGCTTCTTTTTTGGGTATGTTTGAAATTGTACTTCCTTCTTCATGGGTTAATAGTGCCGACAAACAAGTGGATAGAGGTGGGCTAATGGGCTCATTTTTCATGGCTTTTACACTGGTACTGGTTTCATTTTCATGTACTGGACCTCTGGTAGGTGCCATTTTGGTGCAGTCGGCTGGCGGAGCAATTATTGAACCCATTATTGGCATGCTCGGCTTTTCTTTGGCATTCGCTTTTCCATTTACCCTCTTTGCTTTTTTCCCGCAATGGCTCAACGGCTTGCCCAAATCGGGCGGTTGGTTAAACTCCGTGAAGGTAGTACTTGGCTTTATAGAGCTGGCTTTGGGACTAAAATTCTTATCTATAGCCGACCAAACATACCATTGGGGCATTTTGGATCGCGAAATTTACCTCGCTTTCTGGATTGTAATATTTACTCTGTTGGGCTTTTACTTGCTGGGAAAACTCAAATTTTCGCACGATAGCGACATGAAATCTATTTCGGTGCCACGTCTTATGTTGGCTATCATCACTTTTACTTTTGTTGTGTATCTTTTTCCGGGCATGTTTGGTGCACCGCTCAAAGCCATTTCAGGTTATTTGCCACCAGCTACTTCGCAAGACTTTGATATGAATGCCATTATGAGAGAAAAAAATGCTCAGCCAAACCAATTATCTGAATTTGGAGAAACACCTAAATTCGCTGACTTTTTGCATTTACCACATGGAATAAAAGGATTTTTTGACTACCAACAAGCCCTAGCTTATTCAAAGAAAGTGAACAAGCCAATTTTCATTGATTTTACTGGTCATGGATGCGTAAATTGCCGCGAAATGGAAGCATCTGTTTGGGCAGACCCTCGCGTATTGAAAATTCTTAACGAAGATTATGTGGTGTTGGCGCTTTATGTGGACGATAAAACTGAATTGCCGCAGACGGAATGGGTAACTTCCAACTATGATGGTGAAGTTAAGAAAACCATAGGTAAAATTAATGCAGATTTTCAAATTGAGCGCTATAACGTGAATGCACAGCCCTATTACGTGCTGCTGAATGCTGATGAAAAAAATCTAGCTACCCCTAAAGCCTACGATAAAGACGTGGAAAAATTTGTGAAATTTTTAGAAGATGGCAAAAAAGCATTTTTGAATTAGTGGGCTAATTATCATCAGCTTAACACTGTAGGATTCTCCTCTTAAGCTAAAATAAAAAAAAGTAAAGGGGATAGAATAATTCGGTTACAACCCTAAAAATACGCTTATCAAAATTGACTGGTTAATCCGACTGTAAGTAGTAAAAATAGTATCACTATTGATTAAAATAGTATCTTTTCGAAAATCAAGAATATTGTACTTTTATAAAAAAATTCTAATGCGTTGTTGTCTATCATTTACAGGGTGCAAATCTATAGTAAGCATAGCAACAAGTTAGTACTTTGAACCAAATATCTAAAAAAAAATCACTTCATGAAAAAATCACTTTTACTTGTCAGCTTGCTCTTTGCAAGCTATTGTTTTGCTGCAACTTCTCCTATTCGCATTGTTTGCATGGGTAATTCCATTACCCAAGGCAACATTGATAAGGCAGGCTCAGTATACAAACAGTTAAGCTGGCGGTATTCCCTCTGGCAAAAATTGGACTCGGCGGCTATCAGTATTGACAACGAAAATGCCGGCAACCTCATTACGCCCCCTGTCTCCAAATATACCGGGCATGTGTTTGACAGAGACCACGATGCCTATTATGGAATTACATCAAGTGGTTTGCTCAATGGCGGAGGTACTGGCTGGACAGGTGCCGCTTTACCCAACTTATCCACTCGCTTAAACAGCTATACGCCCGACATGGCTTTGATGGAAATTGGTAACAACGATGACAACTCAGTTGCAGGTGCATTGGAAACGGTTGCCAACATCGAGGCGATGATTGATGCCTTGAGGGTCAAGAATCCAAAGGTAGTGGTCTTTGTTGGTAAATTGCCCAATGACTGGTATTTAGACTTTAACAATAATAAAATTAATCAAATCGTAACCGACAAATCTACTGCTAATTCTCCAGTAATTATTGTGGATGTGGCTACTGGATTCATCAATGACACCGCAAAGCCAGGTACTATGACCTGGGATTGGGTACACCCAAACCCACTAGGGCAAGAGTTTATGGCCAAAGGATGGTTTGCTGCAATAAAAAAACAGCTTG
>JAIFKQ010000075.1 GCA_020049515.1 Paludibacter sp.
ACCAAGTTTCTATAGCTATATTTCTAAGTATCAATCGGAATAATTCTGGTTGGTACTTTTTTTTGATCTTATTTCCTCTCCATTTCCAGCTCTACTTTTCCCAAATACAATCCGCTTTTGCCCATTTGAGCAATAATGACCGATTTACCCAACCGATTTTTCTCTGTCACGTTTTCGAGTAAGGAGTGAGAATGCCCGCCAACAATAAGGTCAATATGGCTGCTTTGCTGTGCCATTTCGTAATCTGATTTTATACCCAAATGCGACAAGCAAATAATTACATCGCAATGTTTTTTTCGTTTCAAAAACGCCGCCATTTCATTGGCTGTTTTCAGCGCATCATTGTAAACCAACCCTTTATAATTGCTTTCAATAATCAATCCCTTGGGTTCAATATTCGCTGTCAAAATTCCAATTCGTACTCCCGCCCGTTCTACAATCAAATACGGTTTTAGCATTCCGTTTAATGCCGTATTTACAAGTCCATAATTAGTACTGAGCATCGGAAATTGGGCGTTTTTTAAAATCACTGCCAACGTATCTATTCCATTGTCAAACTCATGATTACCAAGCGTTACGGCATCGTATTTCATCCTGTTCATGGCATCTACTTCTACCCGTCCATTAAAGAAATTGAAATAGGGCGTACCTTGCGAAAAATCACCAGCGTCAAGCAAAAGCACATTTTTTTCAATACTCCTAATGCTATCAATCACTCCCATACGGCGCGCATAACCACCCATATTAGCCGTTTTAGAGCTTGACGTTTCTGTCGGTTCTACCTGACTGTGCGTGTCGTTGGTATGCAAAATTACGAGTTTGACTTTTTGTTGTCCTATTGATATTTCTATTGTTATCATCAACAAAAAAGCAATTAATGTAAATTTATTATATGTTTTCATTCTTTAAAAAGTAAATAGTAAATGAATAAATAGTACCTGATTAGTCAATGAAGAAATAGTAAATAGTCAATGATAAAATAGTCAATTCTTCTTCACTCTCCCGTCCAATTTCGATTGTATTTTATTCCCCTTTTTTGTTTCTTCTTTTATGTAATTAAGCAACATAGTTCGCACTTTCAAGCCCGTATTCACTCGTTTTTCTGCTTGTGCCAGTTGAGTCATTTTATCATTTCCACCTGCCAAATAATCATTGGTGGCAATGATGTATAATTTGTTGGTATCTATCGGATTACTACCGATTGTGATATTTACCGCTTTTCCATTCTCAATTTCCATGCGCAAACCAGAGACTCCTTCGCCACCCATGCTGGCAAAATACTGCAGCAATTCCAGCAGTTTATCACCTTTAAGCCAAAGCACAACTAGCTCATTTTCAAAAGGCATAAGTTCAAAAACTTTTCCAACAGTAATTTTTCCTGCTGGAACTTCGGTGCGCAAACCACCCAAATTGACGATAGCAATATCCACTTGCTCGCCCAAATTAGCGGTTGCTGCTTTTCGATATACATCGGCACTGAAATTGGACAGCAAACTTTCGGGCGCATGACCCGTCATTGTTTCAGTAGCCTCACCAATTACTTCCTTCATTTGCGCATCCACTTTTTGCTTTATCGGTTGTAAATAAGCAATATATGTGTTATTGGCAATTTTATCTGTATTTTTATCTATGGCAATTTTGGTGGAAGTAGCATGCGTTATGGTCCATGTTTTATGACTGCAGGAAGTCGAAAAAACTATCAGCAGAAGTATATAAAGGAGTTTTAATGAGTTCATGTTTTAAAGTTGATTTGGTAATTATGTTGCGAAAGTACTGAATAATAATCAAACAGAAAAATAAGAAGCTTCATCTTGTTTTTTCTTAATGTTTTCAATTTTCAATGATTTTGTTATTCGTTGATTGCTATTGCGCCTCTGTGGTAAATTCCCTTTTTTTAGTCTTGTTGATAAAAGCAAATTGTTGTATCTTTGCAGATTAATTCCTAGAAACGTAAGTAATCAACTAATTAGATCATATAATCAAATGAATTTTATTGAAGAATTGCAATGGCGTGGCATGATTCACACCATGATGCCCGGCACCGAAGAACAGTTGAAAAAAGAATTGACGTCGGCCTACGTGGGCATTGATCCTACCGCCGATTCGCTCCACATTGGGCACTTGGTGGGTGTAATGATGCTGAAACATTTTCAACGTGCGGGCCACAAACCCATTGCACTTATTGGTGGTGCTACGGGTATGATTGGCGATCCGTCGGGCAAATCGGCAGAACGTAATTTGCTGGACGAAAAAGCTTTGCGCCATAATCAGGACTGCCTGCAAGCACAATTGGCCAAGTTTCTAGACTTTACAAGTGATGCACCCAATGCAGCACTATTGGTGAATAATTACGATTGGATGAAAGATTATTCTTTTCTGGATTTCATTCGCGACATTGGCAAACACATCACCGTAAACTACATGATGGCCAAAGAGTCGGTAAAAAAACGCCTCAGCAGCGAATCAAACGTGGGCATGTCGTTTACCGAATTTTCATACCAATTGTTGCAAGGTTACGATTTCTTGCATTTGTACCAAAATAATAACTGCAAGCTTCAAATGGGCGGTTCGGATCAATGGGGAAATATCACCACGGGCACCGAATTGATTCGTCGCAAAACAGGGGGCGAGGCTTTTGCACTCGTTTGTCCGTTGATTACCAAAGCGGATGGTGGCAAATTTGGCAAAACAGAAAGTGGCAACGTTTGGCTCGACCGACGCTACACTTCTCCCTACAAATTCTACCAGTTTTGGCTCAACGTGAGCGATGCAGATGCCGAGAAATATATAAAAATCTTCACAGCCATCGACAAGGCTGAAATTGACGCATTAATAGCACAACATACGGAAGCGCCGCATTTACGTACTTTGCAGAAGCGATTGGCACAAGAAGTAACCGTGATGGTACATTCCGAAGAGGATTATCAAGCCGCCGTAGAAGCATCGGGTATTTTGTTTGGAAATGCCACTTCGGAGGCATTAAAGAAATTGGACGAAGAAACGCTGTTGGCAGTTTTTGATGGCGTGCCACAATTCAAGATAGCAAAGGAATTACTTGTGTTGGGAGTAAAAGCCATCGACTTATTGGTGGACGTTGCAGCTGTTTTTCCTTCAAAAGGAGAGATGCGCAAGCTAGTTCAGTCGGGTGGAGTGAGCATTAACAAAGAAAAACTCGAGAATCAAGACTTATTTCTTACAGACTCTATATTGCTCAATAGTAAATATTTATTAGTACAAAAAGGCAAGAAAAATTACTTTTTACTGATAGCAGAGTAGCTTAAAGCCTAGTTTTTGTGATTTTTTTTTCAAAAACATTTTGTCAAAATAAAAAAGAATTGTATCTTTGCACCGCTTTAGAAATAAAGCCCAACGATTGTCTCATGGTGTAATGGTAGCACTGCAGTTTTTGGTTCTGCCTGACCAGGTTCGAGTCCTGGTGAGACAACCAACGTTTTTCGTTTTAGTTAATTGCGCCACAATGCCCCAACGTTCATTTATTTGTGTACTATGATTGATATTTATTCTTGTCTGATTATTCAGGATGTGAGGGGATTGTAAGCCGTAGTTTGTCCTATTTTTACTCCGTTTGGAAACGACAATTAATGGTCGGATTTTTATTTCAATGCATGATTCCAATTTATTCTCGGGCGCGTTTGCTTAATCCAAATTACTGCTTTGTTTTGGCGTGAGGGTTGGTTTGCTGCAAAATCGGATAGGGCAGCAGTTTATACTGTCGAATATAAATATACAAATGTTTGAGCATTTTTGCTCCAGGCTTTAAAATGCTTTTTGCTTCAATTAGGGATGCAATAGAAAAAATGTTTTGATAATGTATCAGCCTAAAACTTAAAGTAAAATTTATTTCGTGAAACAAACTTCTTTTGCACCAATGATTGATTAAAATGAGGCAAAACAGCTTCAAAAGTGCCTTTTAATTGTAAACTATCTGAGGTTTTAAAATCGCAAACGATATTGTAAATCGTATCATTGCTAATTTTAACTTCAAAGGATCCCTTGCTTATTAATTTTATCTTTGATTTAGATGCATTTTCCTCATAGTAAGTTATGTAGGCACCAATAGTATATACCTCACTATCAGTAGTATCATTCTTTCCAGCATAAACAGTGTATGGATTACCTGTTTCATTTACCAAGTATTTGCCTTCTTGCAACTGATTAAATAAAGGGGAAATAAAAACATCTTCCAAAAACAAATACTGACCATATCCTGCCAATGCACCGTCGTTAGTTAAGCCCAAAGAATCGGAAAAAAGGGAGAGAGTTATGGTGTTGTTTTTAATTCCGTAATCGGCATAATATGCGCCATAAAACTCTGCGTAACCCCACGCATAATGTGGATTTGATTGGTAAACATAAGGTGCGCTGGGTTCTCCACCTTTGCACGAAAATAACAAACTGGAAAAAATTACAATTAGTATTTTGAAGTTTTTCATAATGGAAATTGGATAATTACAAACAGAATTATTGATTAATAATTAAACAAACGAAATTTGAATATGAATGTTGTAATTACCAATCTTGCAATCTTGTTAAAAGATTAGGCTGGCAGTTAAATGTGTTTTGACAAGTCTTTTCAAATAGAATCCGAAATCTCTTTTTTGATGTATCTAACTGGATAATAAGCTGCTAAAAATCCCATAAACAGCACTGTGATAAGTACCAACAAGCTATCCATAAGGTTGGTAACCACGGGATAAGCCTCTACTATATAGCCACTCCCAAGTTTAAGAAAACCAACATGCTCTTGCAACAAACACAATAAAGTGCCTAAACCAATGCCAACTAAAGCCCCCACTGCCGCAATCATCCAACCTTCGTATAGGAATATCCGTTTTATCAATTCATTATTTGCACCCAAATTGCGAAGCGTATCAATATCTGCTTTTTTGTCGATAATCAACATCGACAACGAACCAATAATATTAAAACTAGCAATAAGAAGAATGAAACAGAGAATGAGATAGGTTATCCATTTCTCAATTTGCATAATTTTAAAGAAACTTTCTTGCTGTTCATATCGGTTTTTCACTTCATAGCGGTTGCCCAGTATTGCTTTAATTTGCTTTTGAGCCTTTTCAGAATCAACGGCATTGGCTAATTTTATTTCAACTGATGACACCTTATTACTTTCATACTCAAACAAATCACGAGCTAATGAGACAGAAACCAGTACGTAATGATCATCGTATTGCAACTGTTGCACCGCAAAAATGCCAGACACAAAAGCCCCAACTTGATTGAAACTATTCTCGGGTCTAAGTAAATTTATTTTCGCAGAGCGTTTGGGAGCATAAATCATTAACGGGTCAATGAAGTTTGAGCCTAAACCAAGTATGCTGGCCACACCAACTCCAGGCACAGCTCGCTGAAAGGCACCATCGTAAAGCGTAAATTCACCATCGTACATTATGCTGTCTATGCGCGTCATTTTTCTAAAATCCTCGCTAACACCCTTAATAGTGGCAGGCATTTGCTTGTCCTTGAATCGCAACAATGCGTTTTCTTCAACCACTTCTGTAAAATAAGCAACAGATTTTAGCTTCCGAACTTCAGACATTTCTGCTGAATTGACATCAAAGGTTTTGCCCTGCGTTAAGGTGATTTTCAAATCGGGGTCGAAGGCCGAAAACATATCAGCAATAAGCGATTCAAACCCATTGAACACCGACAGTACGCAAACCAAAGCCATCGCGCCAACGCCCACTCCGGCGGCCGAAATGCCCGAAATAATATTGATGGCATTGTGCGACTTTTTGGAGAAAAGGTAGCGTTTGGCAATGTAAAACGAGAACGAGAAATCCCGAAGTTTATTTTGAAAAGTGTTTTTTAGCTTATTTTTCATAGTAACTTACCCTCAAAGGTAATTTATTCCCCTTTAGTAGCAAGTGGTTCTTCTTCGGTAATTGGTCCTGGAGGGTCGCTTCTAAGCAGGTTGTCGATGTTTTCCAAATAATCGAGCGAGTCGTCCACATGAAAATACAAGGCCGGCACTATACGCAACTGATGACGAACGCGCTTGCCCAAATCGTAGCGAATAGCTTTAGAATCGTCCTGAACTTTGGCTAATACTGCAGCCGATTTATCACTTGGAAAAATGCTCAAATGCGTGTGTGCAATTCCTAAGTCGGGGCTGATACGCACTGCGGTAACGGTTATTAACGTGCCGTGCAATTCGCGGGCATACAACAGAAAAATCTCTCCCAATTCTTTCTGCAACATCCGCGAAATTTTTTGTTGTCTTGTAGTTTCCATTTTATTGTTTTTAGTGCTTGTTATTTTAATATTTACGTAAGTTTCCCAAAAACCAAAGGTTCATTACCGGGTTCTTGAAATTGTAATTTTCCCTCTTCGTTTCAACAAAGAGAATGCATTTATAAATTGTAACAACATTGTTTGTTACAAAGTTGTAAGTAATAAATTTGTGTGTGATTTATTTGCATAACATACAAATGTATAAATAAAATCATTGTATTTTCTTTACAATTTCTTTGGCGTTCATTTCCATTTTGGAGAAAGCAAACCATTTTTTGCCCAAGTCCTTTAGTGAAGCTCCAATATGATAAACAACATCATTATCAATTATCAAAAATCGGTCGTGCGATTTGGCAAATAGAATAAAGTCAATCCGATCATATTGAGAATTATACTTGTCAATATCCAACTGCAATTGAGATGAAATTTTAGAGGAGTAAATTGTTGTATTCACCCCTTTTGTTCTTTTAGACATCATCATTAATACACTTTCATCCACATAATTATCAATCAAAATTATCGATTTCTTTGCCGACTTCACTAAATCGGTCACAAATTTATAAGCATCAAATATCTGTCCGTCGTAAAAAATTCCTTCCACAGGTGGCAGTGAAGTTTTAATTAGCAAATCAAACTTTTTGTCGTGCTCCAACATTTTCTTTTCAATATTGTCCATGCGATGGTTCAGCACATAACCTTTCATCAAATACTCTTTGAGAATGCTGTTTGCCCAAATACGAAATTGAGTACCTCGCTTTGATTTTACCCGATAACCAACAGATATAATAACATCTAGATTATAAAATTCAACATGGCGTAGGACATCTTTACCACCCTCCTTTTGAACTGTTGCATTTTTTGCAACAGTTGATATATAATCAAGCTCCTGCTCATCGAAAACATGTTTAATATGCCTTGAAATAACTGATTTATCTCGTTCAAATAAAACACTTATTTGGTTGAGTGTCAACCAAACTGTTTCCGATTCTATCCTTACTTCTAGCTGAGTGGAATCTTCTGATTGATAAACAATTATTTCACCGTGATTTTTCATTCATTTAGTTTAAAGTAATCGCAAAATCAAACTTTTTGTCGTGCTCCAACATTTTCTTTTCAATATTGTCCATGCGATGGTTCAGCACATAACCTTTCATCAAATACTCCTTTAAAATACCGCTTGCCCAAATACGAAATTGAGTACCTCGCTTTGATTTTACCCGATAACCAACAGATATAATAACATCTAGATTATAATATACAACCTGATATATTTTGCCATCTTGGGCAGTTGTTGCAATTTTTGCAACAACTGCATTTCTATCAAGCTCACTTTCTTGAAAGATATTCCGTATATGCCTTGATACTACAGATTTATCTCGTTCAAATAAAACACTTATTTGGTTGAGTGTCAACCAAACCGTTTCAGCATCCATTCTCACTTCAAGTTGAGTGGAATCTTCTGATTGATAAACAATTATTTCACCGTGATTTTTCATTGATTTAGTTTAAAGTAATCGAAAAGTCAAACTTTTTCTTGTAATCAAACTTTTTCTTTTCAATATTGTCCATGAGATGGTTCAGCACATAACCTTTCATTAAAAATTACTTTAAAAAACTGTTTGCCCATCCTATAACTTCCACTCAAATCCGTCTTTGGTGTCTTTTATTTCAAATCCTAATGCTGTTAATTCGTTGCGTATTTTGTCGCTGGTAGCCCAATCTTTATTTTGCTTGGCTTCCAAACGCATGTTTAGCAATAAATCGATGGCTCTTTTATAAGCATCGTTGCCGTTTGAGGTTTCTGCTTCGGATTTTAATCCCAAAATGTCTTCTATAAATGTGCTAAAAACCAATTTCAATTCGGTCAAATCCGTTACGGAAATCGTTTCTTTTTCGTCGTGAACTAAGTTAATAGCACGTAACGCATCAAACAAATGAGAAATTACTATCGGTGAATTAAAATCATCGTTCATGGCGTCTTCACATTTGGCACGAAGCCCCGCAGTTTCAATAGATGAGGTAGCCGAGGCGGTCAGTTTTTGTAGGCGCCCATAACCTTCCATCAAGCGGCTGAAGCCTTTTTCGGAGGCAAGAAGCGCTTCATTCGAAAAATCCAAGGTGCTTCGATAATGCGATTGAGCCATAAAAAATCGAACTGTCATGGGCGAATATCCTTTTTCCAACAACGGATGAGAGCCTGTAAATAATTCTTTGGGCAGAAAACCGTTGCCGGCACTTTTCGACATTCTTACGCCATTCACTGTCAGCATATTGGTATGCAGCCAATAGTTTGCGGGTGCCACGTGATGACATGCCTGCGATTGTGCTATTTCATTGGTGTGATGGGTGGCTTGTAAGTCCATCCCTCCGCCGTGAATATCAAAAGTATTGCCGAGGTATTTGGAACTCATAGCAGAACATTCCAAATGCCAACCCGGGAAGCCGGCACCCCAAGGAGAAGGCCATTGCATAAGGGTTTCGGGATTTGCTTTAATCCAAAGAGCAAAGTCCAATCTGCCTTTTTTCTCGTCCTGCCCGCTCAATTCGCGTGTGCCTTCAAGCATATCTTCCAATTTACGATTGGTTAATATCCCATACGAAAAATCTTTGCTGTATTTTTCTACATCAAAATAAACCGTTCCCGATGTTTCGTAAGCATAACCGCTATCCAGAATTTTCTTTACTATTTCTATTTGCTCCGATATGTGTCCTGTGGCAGTAGGTTCAATGCTAGGTGGTAAGGTGTTGAAAATATTTAAAATCTCATGAAAACCAATGGTGTATTTATGAACAATTTCCATAGGTTCCAGTTGTTCCAACTTTGCCTTTTTAGTAAATTTATCATCGCCTTCATCGCGGTCGCCTTCCAAATGCCCGGCATCAGTTATATTTCTGACATAGCGCACTTTATAACCCAAATACAATAAATAACGATAAATTAAATCGAAAGAAATAAATGTGCGGCAATTGCCCAAATGTACATCGCTGTAAACGGTTGGTCCGCAAACATACATGCCTACATTTGGTGCGTGAAGCGGTACAAATTCTTCTTTTTTACGACTCAGTGTGTTATAAATAGTAAGTTTCATGTTGTTCTATTTTACAATTTTTTTTTAAGCAATTCCCCGTTGCTTTTTAAGTGTTTCATACGCTTCGTTAATGGAGCGAAATTTTTCGGTAGCCGATTTTTTCACATCGTCGCCCAAATCATTCACTTTGTCGGGGTGATATTTCATGGCCATTCTGCGGTATGCTTTTTTTATTTCGTCGTTGGTGGCGGTAGTTTCTATTTCCAGCGATTTATAAGCCCAATCGCGGTCCACCGTTTTCATGTATGGCGCTTTAACCGACTCAAAGTCAAGTCTGTCGATGCGGAATATGTCTGCAATTCGTTTTATGGTCGAAAGCTCAGAAG
>JAIFKQ010000163.1 GCA_020049515.1 Paludibacter sp.
TTTCAACTTTTGAAGTGCCACTCACTATTTTTACATTAAAGCTGCACAACCTGTCATGGCGAAAAAATGTCGTATGCGCCTGATTTAGAGTCTGCTCTAAATCAACAAGATACATTGTGGAGAGGAGAAATGTTTATTGCATCATGGGAAATTTCTACTAGGTTCTGGAAAAGTTTTCCGCTTATTAGTTTTCCTCTTTATACTATGGAGTGGGGTCTGTGTAAGCAGCACATAGCCGTGTTTGATGGATTTAGAAAAGGACATGTCGATTGCGGAATAGCCAATTTGAATATACCACAAGCCGATTTTTTTTGAATTTAGTTGCTTCAATTACAAGTGCTTACTCAACATAAAAGACCAAGTCACTCTTTCTTTTTTTTTCTATGGTAAACTTACAGCTTGGTTGTAAGTTAAATCATATTTTTCTCACACATCATTTTATTGTTTATCGGTATTGTTTATTTGCTCAAACAAATAGACTGCCTTCTATAGACCAATCGTGATTAACTAAATGGTGATGGTTTTAAACTTTTATTGACGAGACCACTCCGAAAATTGTTATTTTGACGTAAAGATGAAATGTAGATAAGCAGCAAAGAAATCTCTGGATATATTGAATGTCAATGCTCTAAAAGTTTCTGTCTTAGCGTTCAAAAATCCAGGTGTCTGATTAGACTCAAAATTCTTAAACTCTCAATTACCCCAAATTTTTAAAATACAATGACTTACAAAGCTGCTATATTCGATTTTAATGGAACAGTATTTTGGGACAACGGATTTCATGATAAGGCATTTGACATTATGCTTCAAAAGCATGGTGTAAGTCTTACTAGTGAAGAAAAGCGCACGAAAATACATGGAAAAACTAATCCAATAATTTTACGAGGGATCTTTGGCGAGCAACTTTCCAATAATGAAGTAGAAGAGATGGGGCAGGATAAAGAGAAGATTTACAGAGAGTTGTGTGCAAATGAATTGGTATTTGCTCCAGGTGTCGTAAATTTATTCGATTATTGCCTTGAAACAGCTATTCCAATCAATATAGCCACTTCAGCAGGTATCGAAAATTTGGACTTTTATTTCCAAAATATGCACTTAAGTCGTTGGTTTAATTTTGAAAAGGTAGCTTATGACAATGGCACTTTCAGAGGTAAACCGCATCCAGATGTGTTTTTGGCAGCCGCCGCAAAGCTCGGACTTCAACCTCAAGAAACGGTCATTTTTGAAGATTCATTTGCGGGCATTCAAGCTGCTGAAGCTGCTGATGCTGGTAAAATATATATTGTAAATTCGTATAACGAAAATTATAGCCAGTTTTCGCACCAGGTAATTACCCATTTCAACATGGTAGATAGAGATTTATTTCAACAATAATTATAGTTCCGAAATATGGATATAAACAAACGGGGTGAAAGTTTTCTACTTTCACCCCGTTTGTTCAAAGTATTGACTGATTCTACTTTGCCAAAATAAAACTTGAAAATATTTAAACCATCCCAGCTTGTCCCGACATTTCGGGAATAGCTATCGGGAAAGCAATTGTTCACAATATAAAAAAATGCTTTCAGCATAATTTTAGTGTATTAAGTCTTTAAATACCGAACGAAGATTCCGATTTGTAGGAATAGGTATTTGTCTATTGTAACCTTTTTTCTTTGATTTATATTTTCTATTGAGCCTCTCGAAGAAACCGACTTTTGGATTGTGGTTAAATCTTTAATTTGGTAAAGTAGAACTTAGAGTTTACTTATTGAAACCTCTCAACTTGATATTTGTTAGCACTTTTTTTGTGTGTAACGGAAAGTCACTATTCATCATCCAACCATAATAGCCCATATCTGTTTTTAAAACGTCGGTTACTTTCTGTCCTTTATACTTGCCAAAATTGATAATTTCCTCGCCTTTATCGTTGTAAATCAACCTCCCGGCAAAGTCCACATTATTGCTTTGAGTAGTATATTTGGATAGAAACTCTATGTCGTTTTTTAATTCAGGATAACGATCCAATTGTGCCATTAATATCTCGTAAGTAGCAAGCGTGTCGGCTTCGGCGCCATGTGCTCCTATCAAATCCTTATCGCAGTAAAACTTATACGCCGCACCCAGGGTTCTTTGCTCCATTTTGTGAAAAACCACTTGCACATCTACAAACTTCCGTTTCATCAAATCCACATCTATTTCTGCACGCAACAACTCTTCGGCAAGCAATGGAATATCAAAACGATTGGAATTGTAACCCGCCAAATCGCAACCTTCAATGTCGCGTGTAATTTCTTTGGCCACCGATTTAAAAGTAGGACATTCTGCTACATCCGCATCGTAAATACCATGAATGGCCGACGAAGCCTCAGGAATGTGCATTTCGGGGTTAATTCGAATGTTCTTTGTTTCTTCACGTCCATTGGGTGAAACTTTATGATATGCTATCTCTACAATGCGGTCAGTTACAATATTGGTACCTGTAGTTTCTAAATCAAAAAATACGATTGGATTTTTTAGTTGCAATTTCATTTTTATTTTTTATCAAAAGTCTAAGGTTTATAAACAAAAGACTTGTATTTTTAATTTTATTGTTTTAGAAAATAAAAAGGTCAAAGGTTTAAAATCGAGCGACTTTAGACCTTTGACCATAGTCTTATATCAAAATTTTAATCGTTGAGCAGCATAGGCATCAACAACATTAATATTTCTTCATTTGGGTCGTTTTCAAAAGGCAGAATAAGTCCAGCGCGAGACGCATCAGAGAGTTCCAATACAATATCGGAGGCGTTTATATTTCCCAAAATTTCAATCATAAAAGGCGATTTAAATCCAATGCGGATTGGATCTCCATCGTATTGACAGCTAATAGTTTCTTCTGCAGAGATAGAAAAATCAATGTCTTGGGCCGAAATATGTATTTGATTTTGCTCGAAATACAATTTAATCAAATTGCTTCCTTGGTTTGAAAATACAGATACACGCTTCATAGCATTGAGCAAAGAAAGCCGATCGATAATGATTTTGTTGGGATTATTAGTTGGAATTACAGCGCTGTAATTTGGAAAACGTCCTTCTATTTGACGACAAATCATGGTGTAATTAGAAAGCTTGAAGTGAGCATTTTTTTTATCAAAATGAATTTCAACTTCACCAGACTCTTTAGGTAAAATATTTTTCAACATGTTAGCTGGTTTCTTTGGCAAAATGAAATTTACCGCCTCTTCGTCTTCTTTTACGGAAGTACTACTGTGAATTGTTTTAAATCGAACCAATTTATGAGCATCGGTAGCCACCAATGTCAATCTATCATAAGCAATATCAAAGAAAATACCATTCATTACTGGGCGCAACTCATCTTCTGCTGTACAAAACAATGTTTTAGAAATACCCGATGAAAGTATAGAAACCGGCATGGCAAGTGTGCGGGCATCATCTTGTAATTGAGGCATGCGTGGATATTCATCGCCGTTTTGACCTATAAAGTTGTAAGACCCATTGGCTGAGGTTATTACCATAGCCAAATTTGAGTCGTTGATGTCAAAAGTAAGTGGTTGGTCTGAAAATTCGCGCAAAGTGTCTAATAATAGTCGTGAGGCCACTGCTACTTTTCCATTTCCTTCTACTGTTTCTACATCCATCGACGTTATCAATGTTGTTTCAATGTCCGAGGCAGTCATTGTAAGTGTTGTGCCATTGAGCACAAATAAAAAATTGTCTAGTATTGGCAGCGAGTTTTTGCTGTTAATTACACGGCTAATGGCTTGTAAATGACTTAGTAGGTCTGAGCTTGAGACAATAAATTTCATATCGTTTATTTTAAAGTGTTTTTTGTTTTGAAATAATTGAACAAATATAGTGTTTTTTTTAATTACTGAAAAATTCTTTTGCAAATTTACTCAAAAATTATTGGCTTGGCATTTGTTTTTTGTGCTATTCTCTTAATAACTCACTTTTTGTGATATTATCTCTGCTTCTTTCATTTTGTATTTACGTCATTATTTTTTACTTGATAAAGTTTCCACCAAGGCGTTTGAGGTGAGGCATGATGCTCCGAGTGATAACCAAAAAAGTAACAAGAAAGCATTGCCCAGAGATGATTTTTAGTTAGCGAGCGCGATTTGTCTTTGCCCATTTCGGGTGTGTGCGGTAAGCGATGTGGAATAAAAGTTCCAAAATAAAAAAGCTGAAAAGTAGCCAAAATGGATGGAATTATCCACAGTACAATCAATTGGATTTCAGTGAAAAATAGTAGTCCGATATTAAACAACACTGCCATTATAAGTATTTGCCAGAGGGTAACGTACTGTTTCATAAACGAGAACCACCAAATGAAGAAACTTTGGTTGCCAACATGGTAATCGGGATCCTGCTCCGAGGCTGGATATATATGATGCAATTTGTGTTTTTTGATTAACATAGGATACCACATACCCGCAAAAAGCAATGTGGACAAAAAGCCAAGAAAATGATTCAGCTTTTGGTTGCCAGAAATTGTTCCATGCATAGAGTCGTGAGCCGTAATAAACAGACCTGTAAACAGCCACGTTTGGATTAGCATATTGACCCAAAACCAACCATCTAGCAGATTGATTGGTTGAAAAAAAAGCATAAAGGCTAAATGTGCAGCCCAACATAACATAATGATAACTGCAATAAGTACTCCCATGTGTTTTTTATTTTTAAGTTTCTAATTTATATAGAATAATGCAACAAATTTAGTCATAATTTTGGCATTTACGACATTCATCGCAGATAAATGTAAAAATAAATCAATAAACTGAACTTAAAATATAATGAGTTGTTCGATTTCTGATATTAAAAGTTCAATCTTTATTATAATTATGCCGATAGAAAAATATACATATCTTATTTTAATGGCTTCGTGCCTTCTATTCCCTTTGGCTTTCAGCTTCGACAAGCGAGTAGCTTTTTACAAAAACTGGTCAAAGCTGTTTGTGGCAACTATTATACCAGCTGCATTTTTTATATTGTGGGATGCATGGTTTACGGGTAGGGGAATATGGTCATTTAGTGATACTTACACCATAGGTTACCGCCTGTTAAATTTGCCAATAGAGGAATGGCTCTTCTTTTTGGTTATACCTTATTGCAGTATTTTTGTGTACGAAGTGCTTAAATCTTACTTCCCAAAGGCCGACTACAATCAGCAGCTTTTTTGGGGATTAATAGCTTTAGGGATCGTTTTTATTGTGTTGGCATTTGTTTATATTACACACGCATATACATTTTGGAATTTTACTTTCAACGCGGTTTTCTTGGCAATTTTATTGCTAAATATCTGGTTCCTAGAATACATTACTCATTTTGTGCTCACTTTTTTAATTTGTCTTGTGCCAATGCTTATTGTAAATGGTGTACTTACTTCACTGCCCGTAGTGGAATATAACACCATGCACATTACCAATTTTAAAATCTACACTATTCCATTCGAAGATTTTTTTTACTACTTTTTGTTGCTGATGATGAATGTACTTATTTATCAACGATTATTGAAGCCAAAAGATTAGCCAATTGATTATGTTGTCCATCTTTTGTTTCTTTTTTTAGATTGTTTTGCACAAAAGATGATTTCTTTCCCCACATCGTAGATTCTACTCAGATTTATTACATGCAATTCTTTCTTCTATAGCTTTTGCAATGTTTAAAGGTAGGCATTTAATCCTCTATGAAATACCCCCCTGAGCACTACAAGTAAATTCAGAAAAAGTAACCGTGATTTCCATGCACTTACAAGAATGAAACAAAGGAGCATTTAAATATCTGACCTAAATTTAGACTTAATACGATGACATTTAACCTAATTGCAATGATAATTTGACTAATTGGCGTGGTTTGCTGCAACATGGGTGAATAAATTATTTGAATCATATTGGAATATCTAAAAAGATGGAAAAGCATTGGTAGTTAGTGACATTTTAAACCTTAACTTTAGTATGATTTCAGCGATATTTAAAAACAAATTCTGACAAAAACATCCGTACAAATTATCTTTTTAAACCTACAAATTGTTTAACAGCAGGATAATTGCATCTACACATCTC
>JAIFKQ010000101.1 GCA_020049515.1 Paludibacter sp.
GCAAATAGATGCGTTGACCAAAGCAATTTTAGCTAGAAAAGCACCACTTCAGGCATTGGAGCTAGCATTTCAGCAATTACTCCTAAAAGCAGATTTTATTACCGAAGCTACTTTTATTGCTTGCAAAATACCCAAAAGCGAGAAGGACAATTTAGCTAATAAAAGCCAATTGTTGGACAATAAAAAACTGGAAATAGCATCCAAATTGCATGACCGCAAAGTGCGACTGGAGAATGAAGAAGTGAAGCTATTAACGGAGGAGGCAATTGAACTTTTAATGGAAAAGGCTGCCGAAATTGGCAAAGTGATAGATGCTGCAAAAGACCGGAAAGTGACCATCAGTGAGCAACTTAGAGTAAACAATGAGGGGCTCCTGAAAATGGAACAAGTATTGGTGCAACTAAATGTACAGAAAAGTATAGCTGCCAAATGGGGGAATTTAAGTTCGTTGATAGGCTCGGCCGATGGAAAGAAATTCAGAAACTTCGCTCAAGGCTTAACATTTGAGATAATGGTGTCGCACGCCAACAAGCAATTGACCAAACTCACCGACAGATATTTACTAGTTCGCGATAGAGAAGAGCCGCTCAACCTCAACGTGATAGACAATTATCAAGCGGGCGAATGTAGATCCACCAAGAATTTGAGTGGTGGCGAATCGTTTTACATCAGCCTGGCGTTGGCATTGGGGTTGTCCAGCATGTCCAGCAAAAACGTGCGAGTTGATTCCCTGTTTCTCGACGAGGGTTTTGGTACATTGGACGAGGAAACGCTCGAAATTGCCCTTGAAACATTGGCTAGCCTCCGACAAGATGGAAAACTGATAGGCGTAATTTCACACGTATCATCGTTGAAAGACCGCATCAACACCAAAATTGAAGTGCAAAAAAGAAATTCGGGAAACAGCGTTATTGTGGGATGTGGCTGCGAGAGATTGGGGTAAAATATAAAAATAAAAAAATAATATTCGGTTTATAAACTCAATTTCAGAACTTGTTTGTATATATGCAAAACAAAAACTCTAAACATTTAAACATTATGATACTTACAGTAAAAATTGACGATAGTCTTCCAGTTGGCAAGCGAATTATTCAAGAATTACGGTCTTACCCCAAAGTTGTAAAATTTGAATATCCTGTAGTAACTGATGGTGTAGCTCCTGAAGGATATATGACAGGTGAAGAGTTTGCCAGACGTGGAAAAGAAAAATTAAAACAATATTATAAGGAAAATGGTCTATTAGAATGATTGTAATGAAAAACAAAAAAATCCCATAACTGATAATAACAGTTATGGGATTTTTTTATTTATAATATTTCCGTTTTACTTATTGAGCAATTCACGCAACAATACTGGAATTTCATTTGGCTCTTTGGCCACAGGAACACCAGCTTTGTTGAACGCAGCAATTTTTTCGGCTGCTGTACCCGATCCGCTCGAAATGATAGCACCCGCATGTCCCATCCGTTTGCCCGTAGGCGCTGTTTGTCCAGCAATGAATGCCACAACTGGCTTGGTCATTTTATCAGCAATAAATTGTGCGGCTTGCTCTTCGGCGTCACCACCAATTTCGCCAATAACCACTACTGCAATTGTTTCTGGGTCGTTTTCAAAACGTTCCAACAAATCTACAAAGTACAATCCCGCAATTGGGTCACCGCCAATACCTACGCAAGTGGTTTGCCCAAAATCATTCAATGTCAGCAGGTTTACTACTTCATAAGTAAGTGTGCCGCTGCGTGAAATAAATCCGATATTTCCTTTTTTGAATATGTTACCAGGCAAAATTCCTATCAGAGCTTCGTCGGGAGTAATGAGACCTGGGCAGTTAGGTCCAATCAACAAGGTGCCATTTTGCTTCAAAAACGGTGTAACGCGTAGCATGTCTTGAATGGGTAAACCCTCAGTGATGGCAATCACCAATTTAATGCCAGCCTCCGAAGCTTCCATTATAGCATCAGCTGCAAAAGCTGCGGGAACAAAAACGATGGAAGTATTTGCGCCAGTAGCTTTTACTGCAGCAGCTACTGTATTGAAAACAGGAATACCATCAATCAAAAGTCCTTCTTTACCTGGAGAAACACCTGCTACTACATTGGTGCCGTAAGCTTTCATTTTGCCGCTGTGAAATTTACCATCACGACCAGTTATTCCTTGTACTACTAATTTTGTATCTTTATTGACTAATATACTCATAATATTGATTTTTTATTTTTAATGAAAAACGTTGATGTAGGAAAGTTCAAGTTGAAAGGTTTAAGTTGAAACGTCTTAACTGTCAATTGTCAACTATCAACTATCAACCACCTATTGTCTGCTTAGCTCAATGGCTTTTTTAGCCGCTTCGCTCATAGAACTTACCGTAGGAAGATTCGTTTGTTTCAACAATTCCAACCCTTCTGCAGCATTTGTTCCCGAAAGTCGCACCACAATTGGAATGTTGGTGGTAATAACTTCCATCGCTTTAATCAATCCTTTTGCCACATCATCGCAACGGGTAATGCCACCAAAGATATTAATCATTACTGCTGTAACTTTTTTATCGTTCAGCAATATATTCATAGCATCAATCACTTTTTGTGGGTTCGAACTGCCGCCAATGTCTAGGAAATTAGCTGGTTCGCCACCATACAATTTAATCATGTCCATTGTAGCCATTGCCAATCCGGCACCATTTACCATACAACCAATATTTCCATCCAACTTGATATAAGACAGCCCTTTACTGCTGGCATCAATTTCCACCAATTCATCTTCGTCGGGCTCACGCATGGCCAAAATCTCAGGTTGGCGGAAAAGTGCATTGTCATCAAAATTCATTTTACCATCAATAGCCAGCACTTTATTGTCGGGAGTTAGTACCAATGGATTAATTTCGGCAATGGTTGCATCCGTTTCTACATACAATTTATATAGCTTGGTAAATATTGAAGCAGCCTGTTTTGCCTGGGTAATATCCCCAAAAAGTTGGAATGCTATATCTCTAGCCTGGAAATCGAGTAAGCCGGTAAGTGAATTTATGTGGAATTTTATAATTTTCTCTGGATTATCTTTTGCAACTTCTTCAATCTCAACTCCACCTTCAGAGCTTACCATCAGCGTTACAGACTTCGTGTTTCTGTCATTGATAAGTCCTACATAGTACTCTTTCGTAATTTCTACGGCATCAGACACCAACACTTTTTCTACTTTGCAGCCTTTGATGTCCATTCCTAGTATTTGTTTGGCAGCCGACACGGCATCGTCAACATTTCTTGCCAGCTTTACGCCGCCGGCCTTTCCTCGCCCGCCTACTAAAACTTGTGCTTTTACAACCACCATGCGATTTAACTCGCGGGTTGCTTTTTCTACTTCGCTAACCGTGTAGCATAATACATCTTCGGGAACTGGAATCCCATACTTCCGAAACAATTGTCTGGCTTGATACTCGTGAATTTTCATGTAATAATAATTTTATATTTTTAAAGAGGAGACATTATCTGTTTTGTGTTGATTGAAATCCTAAAAATCATAGATATTGATTTGTATCTATTTCAAATATACATTAAACGCACAAATATACAAGATGTTTTGCAAATATCACTTTTTTTTAAAAATAACTATTTCTGTCACAAAAACGGCCAATTATCCACTCAATTAAAAGCAAATTAATCCATTTACAATCAAATTGATTATGTCCAAATTTACAACTCCATTTGAAGCCAATTTTCTGTTGCTCAAAATAGATGCCAATAAACTTATCTGTGTTAAATAAACAAAAGTTCGTTATAAAACAAGATTATTTGAACGCAATCCACGATAGCTATCGAGTCGCTAATGTAAATTAGTGTCTCCACGTTTCACGGGATGCTCCATACCGTAAAAACGGCACGTCGGAATACTCCGTTTGCGATAAAAAATACTTTTCGGAGTGAACTCAAAACTTTGCGGCTCCACGTTGCACGGGATGTTCCATTTGCGTTTACTCATGTATTTAGAATTAGATTAACCTTTTTAAACTCAGATTTTAAGTTCTTGTATTTAAACAACATAGACATTTCTATAACGAAACAATGCCAAACAAACCTTATCTTTTCTGTTGGCCATATTTCTATCTTTCAGGTGTAGATTAAAAAGTTGAAATCTTATTCTACTAGTGTTACGTTAGGCAATTTATGTCGCATTAGTTAAAGATTAAGTTGTTGCTGCGTAAAATTTTCAACCCGATAGCTATCGGGTTTTCAAATTAACAAAGCTCTAGTAATTCCATAGTCATAAATGAATAGTCATTTTTAGATAGATAAAGGTAGAAATAGGATTATGTACGTAAATTTCGCGCTAAAAATGTCGTTAAAAACGAGTCAAAAAAAAAGATGAAATAATAGTTTGGTAATTCAAAGAAAAAGAGTATTTTTGCAGTCCGTTTATTATCACAGAGTAAAAGTTAGTTTTTTCTGACGTAAATATCCTATATTGTGCCGATTAGCCTCCTCAATACAGTGATTGAAGTAGAACAAAACAGCTCATTATTAATCAAAAATAATTTTATAAAGTGGATACGTTAAGTTATAAAACCATTTCTGCCAACAAAGCAACGGTGCAGAAAGAATGGGTAGTAGTGGATGCTGCCGATTTAGTGTTGGGACGTATGGGCTCAAAAGTTGCAAAGCTTTTGCGCGGCAAATACAAACCAAGTTTCACACCTCACGTTGACTGTGGTGATAATGTAATTCTTATCAATGCAGACAAAGTGCAATTGACTGGTAACAAATGGAATGACCGCATTTACCTCAGCCATACAGGCTATCCAGGTGGACAACGCGAAATTACACCTGCTAAGTTGATGGAAAAAAGTCCTGAAAAACTGATCAGAAAAGTAGTGAAAGGCATGTTACCTAAAAACCGTTTAGGGGCTAAACTTCTGGGCAATTTATATGTATTTGCAGGTGCAGAACATACAATGAATGCTCAACAACCAAAACAAATCGATTTAAACTCACTTAAATAATCAGTATGGAAGTAATAAATGCCTTAGGAAGAAGAAAAGCGGCTGTTGCTCGTATTTTCGTGAGCGAAGGAACTGGTCAAATTACCATTAATAAACGCGACATTAACGTATATTTTCCGTCACCTTTATTGCAATTCGTTGTAAGACAACCCTTAGCAAAATTAGGAGTTATTGAAAAATATGATATTAAAGTAAATCTTGATGGTGGTGGTTTCAACGGACAAGCTGGTGCTTTACGTTTGGCTATTGCTCGTGCGTTGGTAAAAATTAACCCTGAAGATAAACCAGCACTTAAAGTTGAAGGTTTCATGACCCGTGACCCACGTGAAGTGGAGCGTAAGAAACCAGGACAACCAAAAGCACGTAAGAGATTCCAATTCTCAAAACGTTAAAAATCAGTTATCAGTTGTCAGTTGTCAGTTGTCAGTTGAAAATTTATTCACTGTTTACTGGTCGCTGTTTACTGAAAATTGTTTAGTATCTAAATTGCCGAGACTCTTAGTACTTTTTTAGAAGGCTACTCGACAATTGAGTCAAACAGAATGTAAACAACTTAAAAAACAAAAATGTCTAGAACAAATTTTGACGAATTATTAGAAGCGGGCTGTCACTTTGGTCACTTAAAACGCAAATGGAATCCAGCTATGGCTCCTTACATTTTTATGGAGCGTAACGGTATTCACATTATCGACTTGCACAAAACAGTAGTAAAAATTGATGAAGCTGCAGCTGCATTGAAACAAATTGCGAAATCAGGACGTAAAATCTTGTTTGTTGCAACGAAAAAACAAGCAAAAGATGTAGTTTCTGAAAAATCATTGGCTGTTGGAATGCCTTATATTACTGAGCGTTGGGCAGGTGGTATGTTAACCAATTTCCCTACTATCCGTAAAGCTGTAAAAAAAATGACCACTATCGACAAAATGGCGACTGATGGTACTTTCGAAAACATCTCTAAACGTGAAAAACTTCAAATTACACGTCAACGTGAAAAATTAGAAAAGAACTTAGGTTCTATTGCTGATTTAACTCGTTTACCTTCAGCTCTTTTTATTGTTGATGTAATGAAAGAACACATTGCTGTTAAAGAAGCAAAACGTTTGGGCATTCCAGTTTTCGGCATTGTAGATACAAATTCAAATCCGATTGATATAGATTTTGTAATTCCAGCAAACGATGATGCAACAAAATCTGTTGACGTTATTCTTAACGCTATGATGACAGCTATTCAAGAAGGTTTGGAAGAACGCAAAGTAGAAAAAATTGATACTGAAGTTTCAGAAGCTCCTGATGCTGCTAAAGATAGAAAATCGAAAATCAATAAAAAGCCAAGAACTCAAAAAGAGGATGATGAAGCGTTGAACCTCAATGTGGCTAAAAAATTCATTATCGAAGAAAAATAGAAATCATTTACCATTTTGACATTTACTATTGACTATTATCATTACGGTAAATTTCAATGTTGTATGAAATGATAAATTCCCAATATTAACGAGTTACTGGTTATAATTATATTATGTAGCTAGTAACTCGTTTTTTTGGAATACATTATTGAGAAAAATATAAAAATCTAATTAATAACATACTACGCTCTTGCGCCCCTTTTGGGGGTTGGGGGTCGTTTAATACTTACAATTATGGCTGTAACAATGGCAGAAATTTCAAAATTGCGTACTATGACAGGTGCCGGTATGATGGATTGCAAAAATGCACTTATCGAAGCCGAAAACGATTTTGACAAAGCAATTGAAATTATTCGTAAAAAAGGACAAGCAGTAGCTGCAAAACGAAGCGACCGCGAAGCATCTGAAGGTTGCGTATTAGCAAAGGCTGAAGATGGCTTTGCAGCAGTTTTGGCATTGAAATGCGAAACTGACTTTGTGGCTAAAAACGAAAACTTCGTAGCACTTGCACAATCAATTTTGGATGTGGCAATGGCTCAAAAACCTGCTTCTATCGAAGCACTTGCAGCTTTGCAAATTAACGGTATATCAATTGCTGAATTAATCATTGAGCGTATTGGTATCACTGGTGAAAAAATGGAATTGGACTACTACGAAACTGTTCAAGGTGGTACTGTCGTAGCATATATTCACCCAGGAAACAAATTGGCAACTTTGGTTGCT
The DNA here is from genome assembly GCA_020049515.1 of Paludibacter sp. Lineage (GTDB taxonomy): Bacteria > Bacteroidota > Bacteroidia > Bacteroidales > Paludibacteraceae > Paludibacter. Next base: position 7,114 of record JAIFKQ010000101.1, read on the forward strand.
TTTGCTGAAGAAAACGCAGAATACGAAATCATACGCGGCCTAGCAATGCACATTGCGGCAATGTCTCCCGTGGCTATTGATGAATCCGCTGTACCTCAAAAGCTAAAAGATAACGAGTTGGCAGTGGCTATCGAAAAAACCAAAATCGAACTTGTTTCAAAAGAAGTTGAAGTCGCATTGAAAAAAGCAGGTATAAACCCCGCACACGTTGATAGCGAAAACCACATTGAATCAAATATGGCAAAAGGCTGGATTACAGCAGAAGATGCAGCAAAAGCCCGCGAAATAAAAGCAACGGTTATTGCAGAAAAATCTGCTACTTTATCCGAACAGAAAGTAAACAGTATTGCCGCTGGTCGTATGGCGAAATTCTTCAAAGAATATACCCTTGTAGAACAAAAGTACGAAGGTGGCGGTGAAGAAGCTGGAAAAATAACAGTTAAAGAACTGCTTGCAAAAAAACATTTAACCTGCATCGCTTTCAAACGTGTAACTTTGAACCAAGAATAGTATTTATTTTCTATTTGTTCAGTTACTCCCGATAGCTATCGGGATTACTATTAATATAAAACCTCTCGATTTCATTCGGGAGGTTTTTTGTTTTATGGATATGCCTATATCTCGACAAAATGTGTTATTTTTGTACTTTAAATGAAATATTGGCACTAAAACAAGGTAAAGCATATAACGACGAAGTTAGAATAACGACAAAGTCAAATAACAAAATATTAGAATGAGAAAAGTAAGAGTACGTTTTGCGCCAAGTCCAACAGGTGCATTACACATCGGTGGGGTTCGTACAGCATTATATAATTATCTTTTTGCCAAACAAAATGGCGGTGACATGCTGCTTCGAATAGAGGATACAGACTCTGCACGCTTTGTGGCAGGGGCGGAAAATTATATTGTAGAATCACTCAATTGGTTGGGAATAAAAATTGACGAAGGGATTGGTGCCGATTCCGCAGGACCACATGCACCGTATCGCCAAAGTGAGCGTAAAGCCATTTATCGGAAATATGTTGACCAATTGCTGGAGGCAGGATTGGCTTACATTGCCTTTGACACACCGACCGAATTGGATGCTAAACGTGCTGAAATTGCTAATTTTCAGTACGATGCAAAAACGCGTGAGTTAATGAATAATTCATTGACGTTGGATGGCGATGAAGTAGAATTAAGAATTGATAGAGGTGACCAATATGTAGTTCGTGTAAAAATTGAAGCCAATGAAGAAATTAAAGTTCAAGATTTAATTAGAGGCGAAGTAATTTTCAACTCTTCCGTAATTGATGATAAAGTGCTGTATAAATCGACCGATGAATTACCAACATATCATTTGGCCAACGTGGTGGATGATTATTTGATGGAAATTTCTCACGTCATTCGTGGCGAAGAATGGTTGCCATCTGCACCGTTACACGTTTTACTTTATCAGTATTTAGGTTGGGCAAGCGTGATGCCGGAATTTGCACACCTTCCGTTGTTGCTTAAACCAGATGGCAATGGAAAACTTAGCAAACGCGACGGCGACCGACTCGGATTTCCAGTTTTCCCACTCAATTGGAAAGACCCAAAAACAGGCGAAACTTCATCTGGATATCGCGAAGCAGGCTATTTTCCAGAAGCTGTTGTGAATTTTCTAGCATTATTAGGGTGGAATCCAGGTACTGAACAAGAAATTTTCTCGATGCAAGAACTCATCGACCAATTTTCGTTGGATCGTGTTAGTAAAAGTGGTGCCAAGTTCGATTATGAAAAAGGAAAATGGTTTAATCATAAGTACTTACAAGCAAAACCCAATGAAGATATTGCAGATATTTTTCAGCATATTCTGATAGAGAAAGACATTGTGGAGGATACCGATAAACTTTGCAGCATCGTTGCGCTTGTTAAAGAACGCGCCAATTTTGTGAGTGAACTTTGGGCTCAATCCTCCTTTTTCTTTCAATCGCCGACGGAGTATGATGCAAAAACAGTTCAAAAGCGTTGGAAACCAGAATCGACAACTCAACTTACTGAATTGATCACTTTACTTTCCGACATAAAAGAATTTACCCCTGAAAACACCGAATCTATTGTAAAAGAATGGATTGCAACAAAGGAGTATAATATGGGTGGAATTATGAATGCTTTTCGGTTAGCAATTGTAGGCGAGCCAAAAGGTCCACACATGTTTGATATTATTTCTATTTTGGGAAAACAAGAAACCATTGATCGCCTTAAAAAAGCGATTACAGTTTTAGGGTAAGTTTTTGATATAAAACAAACCAACATGATTGTGGATTCGTTTTTGAATGCTTTAATTCAACGAAAACTTCAATCAACTACTAAATAGAGATTTCAGGTAAAATAGAACAATTGACTCAGCAATAAATACATGCAAAAACGACATTTAGATCCGCAACGCTATTTTAACGAGCAAGCTGCGTCCACACAAAAATACGTATTGCCGTTTATCGAATCGAACAAAAAAATTGATAATGCGCTTAATATTTTAGAAATAGGATGCGGTGAGGCTGGCAATTTAAAACCGTTTTTAGATCTTGGTTGCAATTGTACTGGCGTTGATTTGAGTATTTCAAAAATTGAAAAGGGTAAAACTTATTATGCAGCACACCCAAAAGTGAAAAACCTGCGACTAATAAGTGAAGATATTTATAAAACCAAGGATTTTCATTCGCAATTTGATGTTGTAATCATTCGCGATGTGATTGAACACATTCATGATCAAGATAAGTTCTTGAGATTACTGAAGGACCTATTAACACCTACTGCACTGGTTTTTATTGCGTTTCCCCCATGGCAAAGTCCATTTGGTGGTCATCAACAAGTCTGCGACAATAAGTTGTTATCTCTACTACCTTACTTTCATCTTTTGCCAATTCCATTATATAAAGCTGTTCTCAAATCATTTGGAGAATCAGAATCAAAAATCGAGGGATTGTTAGAAATCAAGGAAACAGGAATTAGTTTGGAGCGTTTTGAAGCTTTGGCATTGAAGAACGAATATCCTGTTTTATTGAAAACATTGTATCTTATCAACCCAAATTACGAAGTGAAATTTGGACTAAAACCACGTTTGCTAAACAAAATACTCTCTAAAATCCCTTATTTCAGAAACTATTTCTGTACCTGTGGGTATTACTTATTGGGTAGAAGTTGATATAAATAGTTGATGATTTAATACAGAATATTTTATTTCTATGAAATGAAGAAAGTGCTTATTATTACATATTATTGGATTCCTAGTGGTGGCTCAGGTGTACAGCGCTGGGTCAAATTCGCAAAATACCTGCATGAATTTGGCTGGGAGCCAATCATTTATACGCCAGAAAACCCAGAATTTCCATCTACTGACCATTCATTTGAAAACGATATTCCTGCAAACATTACTGTTCTGAAAACCCCAATATGGGAGCCTTATAATGTTTACCGAAAACTTACCAATAAAGAAAATGAACCAATAAAAGCAGGTTTTATTTCCGAAAATAAAAAACATGGTTGGAAAGATAAATTATCGGTTTGGATACGTGGAAATTTTCTTATTCCCGACCCACGAAAATTTTGGATTAAACCATCAGTAAAATATTTAACGGCATATTTAAACGAAAATCCAGTTGATGCCATAATCACTACTGGGCCACCACATTCGATGCATTTTATAGGTTTAGGTCTTAAAAAGAATTTTCCAAACCTGCCTTGGATAGCAGATTTTCGTGATCCGTGGACAAATATATATTTCTATAAGGATTTAAAAATCAGTTGGCTGGCAGATATAATTCATCACAGATTAGAACGAAAAATTATTCAAACTACTGATTGTTTGTTGGTTGTTTCAAAAGGAATGAAAGACGAGTTTGAAAAACTTAACCCCAAGCGCTTAGAAATAATAAGCAACGGATATGATGAATCTGATTTAAAATCCGAAACAACTAAATTGGACTTAAAATTCTCGATTTCTCATATTGGACTCCTAACTCCAAAGCAAAATCCTTACGTTCTTTGGAAGGTGCTTAGTGAAATCTGTTTTGAGAATGCTGAATTTCGATCCGATTTGGAAATTCAGCTTGTAGGCAATGTCGATTTTTCGGTTTTAGAATTGATAAAGAAATTTGGGATGGAAAAACAATTAACAAAACTAGATTATTTACCACATAACGAAGCCATTGCCAAACAGAAATCATCTCAAATACTTCTGCTATTATTGATGAATGAACTTGGAAATAAATGTATTCTTACAGGAAAACTATTTGAGTATTTGGCAGCTAATAGACCAGTAATGGCTTTTGGTCCAGAAGATGGTGATGCAGCCGCTGTATTGAATGAAACAAATGCCGGAATTATGATTGATTTTAGCAACGAAATAACAACAAGAAAAGTAATACTTGAATACTACAAACTTTATAAAAACGAGAAACTAACAGTAGCTTCCAAAACGCTAAAGCAATATACACGCAGGAACTTAACGATACAATTAGCACAAACTTTGGACTCGCTGGTAAAGAGTTGAGACTGTGAATTGGTGTGAAAAATTACAGGCTAACACAATACTTATCATAAGAAAAACAGAAGCAGCAAATTAGAGAACATACCATTTCCATAAATAATCGAACATATAAAACAACACTTTATTAGAATCTATTATTGACACAAATCAACTCAATTTGTGCTCAATTAAAACCCAGTAAAATGAAAACACAGCTTAGAAATTTCGTAAATACTTTGTTTAACTTAGTAGGATATAATTTAGTCAAATATTCGCCCTATCAGACTTATAATATGATGTTTGAATATTACAAGATTAACAAGGTGATTGATGTTGGAGCAAATGAAGGACAGTTTGCCAAATTTATCCGCAAATCGGGGTATAAAGGGGAGCTGCATTCTTTTGAGCCTCTGACAGAAGCTTTTGAAAAAATATCGGCCTTATCAACTGGCGATAAAAACTGGCAGGTTTATAACTTCGCAATTGGGGATGTGTGTGAATTTGCAGAAATTAACGTCTCCGAAAACTCTGTAAGTAGTTCAATACTAGACATGAATGCATCCCATTTAGACTTTGCACCTCAGTCTAGATACACAAAAAAGCAAAAGATAGAAATAAAAACACTAGATTCACTTTCTGATGTTTTAAAGTTAAACGAGGGGAATATCTTTTTGAAAATTGACACACAAGGATTTGAGAAAAATGTATTATTAGGTGCCCCAAACACATTGAAACACATCAATACTATTCAGCTCGAATTATCATTAGTTCCACTGTATAATGGCGAAGAACTTTATTATGAAATAAGCAAATACCTTTACGAAAAGGGTTTCAGATTAGTAAAAATGATTCCGGGTATTTTTGACAAAGCTTCCCGCGAAACTTTCCAGTTTGACGGTATATTTCATCGCAATTAAAATATGCAAAATAAAAAATCAGGAATAATTTGCAATAACTGCAAGTCAACAAATACATTTACTTTAGGCCAACTGCCAAATGTAAGCGAATTTGCTGGTAAAAAGATACAACCGGCTATTATTGGAGGTTTATTAGTTCAATGTAGCTCTTGCAATATCAAATTTAGACATTCGGAATTAGAGCAAGCAGATTTAAATGATTTGTACGATGGAGGAATATCTGAATGGACTGTAGCTGAAAATAGAAATGATTGGAAATTATTGTTGAAATTTATTCAGACACGATATTCTAATCAAAAAAAAGAGATCTCTATTTTAGATATTGGATGCAATAGAGGCGAAGTATTAGCAAAAATAGACAGCAAACACAAACGATATGGATTGGAAATAAATTCTACCGCAGCAGCCTATGCCAGAAAAAAAACAGATTTGACTATTTGGACTGACTACGATAAAATTCCAGCTAAATTGAAATTTGATTTAATATATTCTACAGATGTTATTGAGCATCTTAGCTCCCCGAATGCTTTTTTGGAGCCTTTATTGGAGCTGCTCAATGACGATGGGGTACTTGTGGTATCTACTGGCGATGCTGATAATGCATTATCAAAAATTTTTGGTGCCAAATGGTGGTATTATTATTTTCCTGAACATGTAGCATTTATATCTAAAAGATGGGCTCAATTATTTGCAAACTCCAACAATCTTGACATTATTAACAGTTCCACATTCTATTATCACGATTTGCCAGTATTTAAACGTTTTAAATTGCTTGTCATGTCATTTATTTTTAGCCTAATAGACAGTTCACTACACAAGCGCATATTAGGTTTTATCAACAAAAACGATACTTCCTTAAGATTTCAAATCGGCAAAGGAGTGAGCAAAGATCATGTATTTATAGTATTCCAAAAAAAATAATTTGATGAAAGTTTCAATACTCACGATAAATTTAAACAATAAAAATGGATTGGCTAATACAATGCAAAGTGTATTTAATCAGAAGTTTACTGACTTTGAATATATTGTAATTGATGGCGGCTCTACCGATGGAAGTAAAGAGTTAATTGAAGAAAATGCCAAAAAAATTGACTACTGGGTAAGCGAAAAGGATAAAGGTCTTTATCATGCCATGAATAAAGCAATAAAAGCAGCTAAAGGCGAGTATTGTTTTTTCCTTAATAGTGGAGATTATTTTGTAAATGCAACCGTTTTGAATGACATTTTCAGCACAGATAGAAATGCCGATATCATATCGGGGAACGTATTGAAATTAAGAGAAAACGGGAAGTGGAACAGGGTAAAATCTCACGAAGTTATTTCATTACATAAGTTAATGATTGCCAGTTTACCACATCAAGCTTCATTTATCAAAAGATATTTGTTTGACCAAATAGGATTTTACAATGAAAAATTCAAAATAGTATCCGATTGGGAATTTTTCTTAAAAGCATTGATACTTAACGATTATAAATACCAACATTGCGAAATTGATGTGAGCTATTTTTTGTTAGATGGTATCAGTAGCCAAAAATCGAGCGGTGCACTAGCCAAAATGGAATCGGTAGAGTGTATAGAAACACATTTTGAAAAACTAAAGGATGATTTAATTGAGTATAGATACTTCTATAATAGCAACATAGGCAACATGTATATGCAATTAAGATCATACCCAAAGCTCTATAATACCGTTGAACGAATTTGTGAATTAACGTTCAGAACTAAGAAATGGCTATTTCGAAAATAAGCCCACAGACTTACACACATAAGAAATAATGTTTGACAAAATAAAAAAAACCAGCAAAAACACAGCAATATATGGCATTGGCAATATACTAAACAAATCGCTGGGATTACTTTTAATTCCTTTTGTTCAAAAATATATTCCTATAGCAGAATATGGGTGGCTAACATTAATAGAACTGAGTATCTTGGCTTTGTCCTCTACCATTGTTCTTGGAATAACAAATGGTCATGAGCGGTTTTTTTACACAGAAAAAGACAACGGAAGTTATGGAGTTTTTCTTTTTAGCAATTCGTTCTTTTTATTTTTTGTTTCAATTGTCGTACTTTCCATTGTTGCACTATTCAGCCAGCCATTATCCATGTTGGTATTTAAATCCTATGAATACCAATTTGCAATTATATTATCTCTAATAATTACGTTTTTTGAGATTAACAATATTATACCTTTTCAGATTTTACAATACGAAGAAAAGGCCACTCAATATATTGTTGCAAACTCTACCAGACTGTTAATCAGCCTCCTTGCAACTATAGTATTCGTTGCATATTTTAAACTTGGCATTCTTGGTGTACTTTATGGCCGATTGCTCGGGTCTGGCGGCTTTGCTATATATCAATTAGTTAGCACAATTCTACCTCGAATTACGTTGCAGTTTTCGTTCTTCAAAGTAAAGCAAACAATTCTATATGGTTTTCCAATGATTATTTCAAGCATTGGATATATTTTATTTTCTATGAGCGATAGGTTTATGTTAAGCCATTATTCAACTGCCGAACAAACAGGAAAATACGCCTTTGGTTTTAAAATTGCAAATCTAGTAATGATTATTGTTCAATCCATTGGAGTTGGTTACCTGCCATCTTTTTACCTCCAAGAAAAATCTGAAAATAATGCGCGTTATTACAGAAAAATGCTTACTTACTACACATTTTCAATGTCGTACTTAGTCCTTATTTTCCTATTTTTTTACAAACCGTTATTAAAGCCTATAATTTCAAATCAGGATTATTGGGAGGGATTAGAGATAGTACCAATTCTATCGCTCGGATTTCTGCTGATGGGAATGAATTATTTCGTTAACGCAGGTATAGTTTTAAAGAATAAAACGAGCTACCTGTTAATTCCGACATTTGTGGCAGCCACCATAAATATTATTTTAATCTATTTATTTATTCCTCTTTTTGGGTTTTGGGGACCGGCTATTTCCACCTTACTATCTCAAGTAATTTATGTAAGTATTCTTGCATCTATTTCCAAAAAATTTGTGGATATACGTTTTGAATGGGGCAAGGTTACTTTGTCGTTGCTATTGGCAGTTGGGTTCTTTTTTGTCGGATTTTATGTTGCTTACTATTCCGCACTGCTATCTTTACTCTCAAAATTTGTATTATTAACCATATATCCCTATGTTTTATATAAACTAAATTTCTTTGAGTTAATAGAATTAGAGAAATTGGCATTACTGAAAGTGAAAGTAAAAAAAATGATGCATTTCTAAGGTGCTAGCACTTTAGGCAACTTATTTTGTGATATTGTACACGGCATCAATTAATGTACCTATGGCATGTTGGTTGTAATTTGCTTTTGTTTTTTCAGCTATTTCTTGGTGGTTGTATTTGTTACTAATAGCATGTTCTATCCCTGCCGCCCAGTCGTCAACACTGTTGTGGCATAATACTCCATTCTTCGGATTAACCAATTCGGGCAAAGCCCCTACATTTGAACAAATTACTGGAGTACCTGTCATTAATGCCTCTGCCACTCCTACCCCAAAGGTTTCCACTGTACTTGCATGTACTAAAAAATCTGATTCATGTAAAATTCGTGCTATTTCTTTTTTATCCAAATAGCCTGTAAAGTTCGTTTCAAGATGCATTTTTGCACACAATTTTTTCAATAATTCCAGTTGATTACCGCCACCTATCATGGTCAGAATAATTTTTATATTCTTTTGTTTCTGAACCCTGGACAGTGCTTGAATAAATAATTCGGGCATTTTGTCGGGGATTTTCTTTACATTCCAAGAGGCTATGGCACACACCCTTATTAAGCCATCATTTTGTATTTTCGGATGTGCATAAAAAATGGCTGAATTTACTACATTTCCAATAACCTTAAATTGGCGATTTTCCAAATTGGGGAATATAGATTGTATGTTTTTTTGCAAAAAATTGGAAACTGGTAATATAAAAGCTGCATGTTGATATGCTTTTGTACCCCAGTATCCTAAAATTGGTTTCTGAATAAAACCTGCGATTCTGCTCCAATGTTCAGTAATAATGTATGGTTTATGAGTAAATTTGGAAAACCAATAACCAATAATTCCCGCTGGAAAAATTACATTTGAGTGAATTATGTCTGGGAGAAATGTTGGAGCTATTCGTTTAGTATAAATACCTTTGAGAATAATAAATTGGAGTGGTATAGAAAAATAAACGATATCACGAAACTTGGTTTCTATCTCTATCAAAACTGTTCTAACGCCAGCCTCATCAATAAAATCAGATACTGTTTTATGCCAAAGTTTAGCTGACCGCCTAACAGTTAAAGCCAACACGGTAGTATTATGACCCGAAGAGTGAATTGCGTGAGCATGCTCTTTGACAAAAATACCGGTATTTGGCTCTTTTACAGCAGGATACCAGGAGGAAAGAAATAAAATATTCATATCTAAAATTCAGTTCCGTTGTGAATGATTATCGTTAATACTCAAAAAAAAACAATGAAATTACGACTAGATTATTTCCCTTTTATGACATCAAATCCTTCGCCATAAACTCCGATTGCTGATGATTGGGAGATAAAAGCATTAGGGTCAATTTCTTTTACAATTCGGAAAATTTTTATTGATTCGTTTTTGCGAGCAATTACCGTAATTACTTTCACGGGCTCTTTTGAATACCAACCCATGCCATCCAATATGGTAACACCTCGATTTACTTCTGTATTTATTTGTGTTGCAATGAGTTCGTACTCTTTTGAGAAAATAAAAAATTGGACTGATTGCCTAACACCATTTATAACCATATCCACAGCTACAGTGGTTATAGCCATGGTAGTGAGTCCATATACAATTTTTTCAATGCTCCCAAAATCGAAAAAGTAAGTAGAACAAATTATCAACACATCGCAATATAGTAGCACACGACCAAGGGTAACATTGCGATATTTATTAACTACTTTGGCAATAATATCGGTTCCGCCCGAGCTGCCGTTTGAAAGAAACACGATGCCAATACCAGTTCCAGAAAGCAGGCCACCAATGACACAGGCCATAAAATTGTCTTCTACACCCACAAAAGTACCAACTACAGACTGTGGTAATATAGCAAAAAACAAGGTTAGAACCCCTACCCCATAAATGGTTCTTAAACTAAATGCCCAACCAACACTTCGCACAGCAATGGCTAGTAACACAAAGTTTATGGCAAAGAAAGTGGCTGAAATAGGGATATTAGTGGCGTAATAAAGAATAGCTCCAATACCCGTTACGCCACCGCCTGTAATTTGATGTGGTAATAGAAACGCCTTCCACGCAGCACTATAAAGCAACAACCCGACAGCAATAAAGAAATACTCCCTTATCGAAATCCATGTCCGTTTGCTTTTTGCGCGCAAAGTGCCACCAGCCCCAAATGAGTGATTTGCCGCTTTTCCGAAAGTGGGATTATTTTTAATATTTGTGTTTTTCTGTTCCATGCAAAAAGGGCCTTTCAACCAATAATTCTTTTTCACCACAATTTATCCCGCCAAAGCGAGAGGAGTTAAGGGCTCTTTTTATTGCTAGAATACCACATTAACAATTTTACCTTGCACCACAATCACTTTTTTAGGAGTTTTTCCTTCTAAGTGCTTCTCAGTTTGTTCATTGGTCATTGCCATTTTCTCCACTTCATCTTTGCTCATATCGGCAGGCAATTCAAGAGTGAAACGGACTTTTCCATTGAATGAAATGGGATATTTAACAGCAGTTTCCTTCAAGTAATCTTCATTACAAATGGGAAATGTAGCATCACAAACGGTTTCTGAATTGCCAAGCGCTTGGTATAATTCTTCTGCAATATGAGGTGCAAAGGGAGCCAATAAAATAACCAAAGGTTCTAAAATTTCCTTCTTGTTGCATTTGATCGTAAATAATTCATTTACACAAATCATAAATGCCGAAACTGAAGTGTTGAATGAAAAATTCTCAATATCAAAAGTGATTTTCTTGATTGTTTTGTGCAAAATTTTCAACTCATCGGCAGTTGGTACTTCATTATTTACAATGAAGTTTTCATCTTTGTAAAACAAGACCCACAGCTTTTTCAAAAAACGATGTACGCCATCAATACCGTTTGTATCCCAAGGTTTTGATTGCTCTAATGGGCCAAGGAACATTTCGTACAAGCGCAAGGTGTCCGCTCCATATTTTTCTACAATAATATCTGGATTCACTACGTTGTACATCGATTTGGACATTTTTTCTACCGCCCAACCACAATGATATTTTCCATCTTCCAATATAAATTCGGCAGTTTTATAGTCGGGCAACCAATTTTTGAAAGCTTCAATGTCAAGAATATCATTGCTCACAATATTCACATCCACATGAAGTTGAGTTGTTTCGTATTGATTTTTCAAATTCAATGACACAAAAGTATTGGTATCTTTTATACGATACACAAAATTGCTTCGACCTTGAATCATTCCTTGATTTACCAATTTCTTGAACGGTTCGTCTTCACAAACCAATCCTAAATCGCACAAAAATTTATTCCAAAACCGACTGTAAACCAAGTGTCCAGTGGCATGTTCGGTTCCTCCAATGTATAAATCCACATTTCTCCAATACTCGTTTGCATCTTTACCTACCAATGTTTTGTCATTAGTTGGGTCCATATAACGCAAATAATAGGCCGATGAACCTGCAAAACCAGGCATAGTGCAAAATTCAAGCGGATAACCTTCTTCTGTATGCCAGTTTTTGGCGCGCCCCAATGGTGGCTCTCCTTTTTCGGTTGGCAAAAATTTATCAACTTCAGGTAATTCTAATGGCAAACGACTTTCGTCAAGCATGTAAGGCATTTCATTTTTGTAATAAACTGGGAACGGCTCGCCCCAATATCTTTGACGACTGAAAATGGCATCTCGCAAACGGAAATTCACTTTTACTTTCCCAATTCCTTTTTCTACAATATACTCTTTTGCTTTCGCAATGGCTTCTTTCACTGTTAATCCGTTCAGAAATCCAGAATTCATCATGATGCCTTCTTTTGCATCCAAACTTTGTTCGCTCACATCACAACCTTCTATCAATGATATAATTGGGAGATTAAAATGTTTGGCAAAAGCATAATCGCGGCTATCATGTGCGGGAACAGCCATAATGGCGCCAGTTCCATATCCAGCTAA
>JAIFKQ010000109.1 GCA_020049515.1 Paludibacter sp.
AACTCCCTACAATTCTATCGTAAATTTTCGTACTCCCTTTATTTTCTTTTGAAACTGTAAGAAGTCTGATATGAATTCTCCATTCTTCGGGAATCCTTTCTACCGATACAAGCCCTAAAATATCCCTCGAACCAATAATTTGTAATTTATAAACTTCCTGACTCCGTTCAATACTCCAATTAAAAAAATACCTGTCTTTTCGCAGAATTTTAAAATCACCCCCTTCTATTGCTAAAATTTCAACCGGATATTCATTGCCAGTTGAGGTTTCAATAATCATCGTGTAAAAATTGTTTTTTATTATCGCATGCAAACACTAATACTTTATTCATTCAAGAAGCAAAAAGTTCACATCTATTTAACACAACAAAGATACGAAAAGTTTACGAAATACGGAAACTAATATCGATTGATTTACTGTATATGGAATCATTTTACTGCAATCCATACAATTCCAGATAATCATTTAATGATGGCGGAATGCTTTTTAATCAAATAACCAACTTAAGATTCGTGCTGATGGCTCTGAGCGGGATGACAGTACGCGATAGCTATTGGTTTTTAATCCGTTCTTTAAAAAACAGATTTGTTTATCGGATTACAAATCCTCATAGTATAAAGGGTGGGATTAGAAATAAATGCCACCCACGTGCAACGCCCATCTTCTGAACATCTAATCAGTTACATATCCGGTTGGATGGATTTGATAAGATGGACTGTTACCATCTTCCCACCCACCTGCAACGCCCATCTTCTGAACATCTAATCAATTACATATCCAGTTGGACAGGGCTCTATAATGATATGCTTAAAAATAGGACGCGTAAATATATCTACCCAATCTACCACCGTATCGGTTACAAAATAAACTTCTCCTGTTATGCGATGCTGTATGTTCATTTGTTTTTTGTTTTTTAAGACGGATTACAAATCCGAAGAATATAAAGGGTGGGATTAGAAATAAATCCCACCCACGTGCAACGCTCATCTTTTAAACATCTAATTGATTACATATCCGGTTGGACGGGAGGTGGAAAATTAGTTCTTACTTTTAAACCCAATTGAAATTCTTGAATAGAATCCACCTAATTTTACATCTGGCCCATTATTTAATGTATTTTCGTTCCCTACCAATGACCATAGGCTAGTTGATGGCATTGAAAAATTATAACCTAACTTCAAACCTATTATTAATCTTTTACAAACATTGTAATTACCTCGCAATCCTATTACAAAAGCAGGCGTTGTAACATAATAAGAATTTTGATTATTAAAAGACAACAAAGTTGAACTAAAGTCTGTACTAGCAATTTTTGAGTTTGACAGATTCAATATACCTATATTTGTACTTAATCCGATGAAAGGATAAATGAAAAGTCTTTGATTTGAAACAATATCATACCCATAACTTGGAATGCCACCCCGAATTGACAGCGTAGACTCATTATTCAGGCTGTTTGCTTTTGAATCCCATGGAGATGAGACATAAAAATCATAAGAAAAATTATGCTTGCCTCTTTTATAAATAACAGAGAAATCCATTGATGGCAATGAATTAGCAACAGTAGGGAAATTATTATCGGTTAATACTTTATTCAAGTTATCAACCTCAAAGTTTTGATGACCTAACGATCCAAAAAAATACCAATTACTCTTTGGTTTGTCTTGCGAAAATAGTGCAACTGTGTACGTAGAAATACAAAGTAATATGATTATTCTAAGTTTATTCATTTTGTTAGTTTTGATTTTATTCACTTCTTATATGTTAGCGATTTATTATTTGTATGCGTTTATTTCTCACATAAAGAATGACAAGTATAGACTTGTCATTCTTTATTAATTAAAACTTAAAACCAATACTTTTTATCTGGTGCAGGAAGGGTATATCTGTCATGAAATTTTCCTTCTAATTTATCTTTTTCATACTTAAATACCATTATGGCTGGATCTTCTCCCGTAACGTGTACATTAGGACCTAATAATAATTTAAATGCTTCGATTTGTATTGTTTTTGTTATTTTATTTATTCCAAATTTAGCAGGATCTTCTTTGCATATAGTATCATTTATTATTAAAACCAATTCATTATTTGCGCAAACATAATGAGTTGGATTTAAATCTCTATAATTGTAATCAGTAAAAATATAGCTAAGTACAAACTCACCGTTTGTTCCACTTATTTTCATAATTTTCATACAAATAACCATGTACTTCTTAAGTCCAATATCTTTTTGTTGATGAAATTGAATTACAGCTTTCGAGATAGCATTTAACGCAAATTGATTTGTATCCTTAACTTCATTTTGTGCAAACAAGTTGATTTGACTCGAAAATAAAACTACCAATAAAACAATTAATACTCTAATAATTTTCATACTTTTATTTTTTAGGGGAAAATTGAATTTAATAATTGTGGTTTATTGAGCCAAGACATTCTACTAGTTATATAGAAAGGATTTGTCTCTCTCCGACCAGCTACAGTAAGATTATTCATATCATAATGGCGTTTGCCCATATTTTCCCAATCTGATTTTTTTGTGAATATATTACCATCGGAAGTAGAAATACCTTTTGATGTTATGACTGATACACCTGTAAATCCAATAGTATATACAGGCACTCCTAAAGCAGTTGCAGTTTCATAATCTTTATAACTTGGTCCATCATATGCATTTTGACTATAATTCTTACTTGGATGCGTATGGATCTGAGCAGCTATGTTTTTACCATCAAATACAGAACGGTTTGTTTTTTTATCTATAGCAGATATATTCATTGAATTTTTAGCATCGTTAAACCCATTGTTCCAATCAAAAACATAATAATATGTTTTTCCATTTTCATCAGTTAAAACATATCCTGAAATCTCTATATTCACGTCTTGTGATGTTTCCCACATAAAGTTAGTCATCGATTTCAAGTCGTCAAATTTATAATACTTAACATCTTTCAGATTTCCATTCTCATCTCTCATTGTCAATGCATATAAACACCCCCGTTCCCCGTAGCGTGACGCACACTCTCTTTAGTTCGGCGTATGGCTCTTTGCCTACGTCGCAGCTAGAAGGAAAGCTCCCGCTTTCCACATTAAATTATCGTACCGTCCGCATTAACGGCATTTTCTCTGTTGGCATCAATGTCTGGACTATTTTCAACAAGCATGGCAAACCTGCAAAATCTCGGGCACTAGAATAAAGATAGTCTTCGGCTTTTTCTACGATGCCTGCTCTTACTGGATTTTCGTGTATGTAGTTCAGTTTCTGAAAAAGAAATTTGTCACTGTAAATCAACTCAGCATGATTCTCGTGTGTCCAGAATTGAAAGTTTTCATTCCTTTTGTGTTGCTTGGCCGAAAACTCAAACAAATCAAGCATCCATTCTTTGCGGCTTTCTGATTCTGTTTCTATAGCATT
This sequence comes from Paludibacter sp., assembly GCA_020049515.1. Taxonomy (GTDB): domain Bacteria; phylum Bacteroidota; class Bacteroidia; order Bacteroidales; family Paludibacteraceae; genus Paludibacter. Next base: position 3,414 of record JAIFKQ010000109.1, read on the forward strand.
CAGTATTTTCTTTGCAGTAAAACTCTTCATCTCACGGATACTATCGCTTAATGTACCTTTGTTGCTTCTTATCAATAAATGTACATGATTAGACATCACCACAAATGCATAAATTTCCAAACCTTTATTTGTTTGGCAATACTTCAAACTATCTATGACAATATCACGATAAACTTTACGAGTAAAAACATCTATCCACTTCACCACCTGAAATGTAACATAGTGCAACGCATCCTGTTCTATTATTTTATAACCAGTGCTCATGATAGTATTTTTTTGTATTAACGATGCAAATATAGTCCTTTTTAATGGATAATTTATTAAATAAAAAGGCACAATTGCTTGTGCCTTTTTATTTAATTTGGAAAGCAGGAGCTTTCCTTCCCACCCGACATAGCGAAAGACGCTATGCCGAACAACAAGACGACCGAACTACGCTACGACTAACCTTAGATTTGACAGCTATGCCGAACTACGCTACGCCTTAGTATTCGATTAAGCTATATATCTATGCACCATTTATGACTTAAAGAAACAAAAAACTTAAAATGAAAAATGAAACGAATAAAAGAACTGTTATAATACTCAAAAAATAATATGAACTTTTTTTTCTTCTCCCTTCTTTTTCAAATTGTTCAAAGTAGTTTAAATACTTGTCATTCTTGAAAAGTAAATAGTTATTTATCAAAACAACTGGAATTAACAAAATAATAAGATATATAAAGAAATGTGAACTATCCTCCCATACATTAGCAATCAAAGCTTTCTTTGTTATACCCTGAATAAAATTAAACAACCCATACTCGAATAAAACTAAAAGCCCACCAATAATTGCACTGCTACGTATGATACTTATTCCGGATTTTTTACTGTTAAAAGTTCGATTTCTAAATTTATTCATATCATTAACACCGTATGTTGAATGATACCTCTGTACTCCTTTAATTTTATTAATGAAATTAAAAGGATTTAGAAAACCTATTAAGTACCTCAGGGAGGTATCAAATTGATATATCCCAAAATAAACTATATTCCAAAAAAGTTCAATATTTTTCATCGTACCTTATTTGTAATTAAACTTTCACCGAACTGACCACCATAATAAGCTCCTCCAAATGCACCTCCAAATCCTCCTAAAATACCGCCTATTACCGCACCTGGTATTGCGCCAATACCCCCAACAGCTGCTCCTACTAGAAAGCCACCCTCAAATCCCACAGTCGCCCCTACCTCAAATCCTGCATATGCTCCCGCTAAACCACCTGCAAAACCAGCGGTTGCTTTTTGTGCGTGATAGCCAAACCTATTCCCATCCTTATAATATCCTCTACCAATTTGAGCTGCACCAATTGCAAATCCCGCAGGACCGGTAATTCGTCCTATCGCTTTGCCTGCAGAAACCATAGAAACTTTGCCGCCAGCATCAATTAAATCATTGGTTTTGCCTGCCAATTCTATGCCTTTATCAATTACAAAACCGCCACCCCAACCACTTTGGGTATTCCCACTTCTTCTACTACCTCCACCAGCATACACCGTAGAAGCACCTGTACCCACAGGTTTAGGTAGGTTTATCGGTTTCTGGGATACATTCTGGGATGCATTTAGTATCACAGGTGCGGTATAAGTTGCATTACTAGCTTGAGGTGCAAAGCGGGGGTCGGGCTTGCTGTTAATTATTAAGTTGATGCCATATAATATCAAAGCCGGAACACTACTTAATGACCCATCAGGAATACCGCCACTAGAAGATCCAGAACCACCATTATATCCTGAATAACCACCCTGATAGCCAGGATTAGGACCGGAATAGGGATTGTATAATCTTTCAGCGGGTTTATTGCTTACAGGAAAAGGAGGATTCCACTGCCATGTATTATTGTTTCCACCCTGATTGCCATTATTATTCCCACCCTGATTCCCACTATTGTTGCCACCACTAATGTTGATGCCAGGATAACAATCGGTAGGGTGGCGGCGACGTTCACCATCAATATCCACATACATCAACGGATTATCCGAAGCATACATATATCGGTTGTATCCATTTGATGTTTCAGGCGAAGCCACTTGCGGATCGGCTGCTAAAAACCTACCCAGTAATGGATCATACAATCGGGCATTCATATTAATAATACCAAACCCATTCAACTGTTCATGCCCTGTATAACCACGCATACCAAATGGCATTGTAGGTTGTGTACCTTGTGCATACACTTGCCAGTTATTGACATTCCTCATTCTTCCCCACGCATCGTAGCTGTATTCGGCTGCTAAATTACCACTATTATTTGAGATTTGGGTAATACTTCCCAAATAATCTCGGTGTAAATAGTAAGTTTGTATAGCTGCCGCACCTGTTTTTTCACCCGTCCGACCGGATATACCCCTTATTCCTTATTCAAATACTGGACGCCGCGTTGTTGGGATTTATTTCAATCCCAACTTTTGTATTCTTAGTCCCGATAGCTATCGGGATGCAATCCGTTCTTTAAAAAACAGATTTGTTTATCGGATTGCAAATCCTCATAGTATAAAGGGTGGGATTAGAAATAAATCCCACCCACGTGCAA
>JAIFKQ010000091.1 GCA_020049515.1 Paludibacter sp.
GATTTAAAAAACAACAGTTATTGGTTTGCTGCCAATTCGCAAGGTGTGGCTTCATATAGAGCAGGAGGTACAGCAAAATACTATAAACCTGCAGGGCCTGCTTTAAATAGTCCTTATAACATGACATTTGCTGGAGAGAAATTGTTTGTAACAGCTGGACGACCCAACACTGGAGAGTTTATGGAAGGAGTAGCCATGATATATGAAGATGGGAAATGGAGCAATATTTATGGACAAGCAGACATAAAAAAAATCACGCAAACAGATGTATTGAACTTCATGAACGTTGCAGTTGACCCAACAGACATAACACATTTCTTTATAAGCTCCTTTGGTACTGGGCTATATGAGTTTAAAAACAATGCGTTTTTTAAATTACATAATCATACAAACAGCACCTTACAAGCTCACAGACTAGTACCTGATAACCCTTGGAGATATATGTGGCTTGATGGAGTTGTTTTTGACCAATTAGGGAATCTTTACGTTTACAATTGCGCTGTGGATGCAAAAATAAAAATCTTACCAAAAAATGGGGATTGGACAGAAATTAGAGTTCCTGAATTGCCCGACGAAATGTTTGGAAAAATTCTAATCAACAAGCTGAATCCAAATCAAAAATGGGTAACAACCCATACTAGTGGACATATTTATGTGTTTGACGACAAAGGAACGATAACCGACAAAACAGATGATGCCTTTTCGCCACTCACATCATTTCCTGACCTTGACAATGTAGGGAGTAACTTTAATCTATCTAAAGAGTATTGTATAGCCCAAGATAAAAACGGAGTTATTTGGGTTGGTACAGATCAAGGTCCCTACCTATTTAACAATCCATCAAAAGCATTCGATCCTGACTTCACTTGCTCTCGTGTAAAAATAGCTAGAAACAACGGCACAAATTTAGCCGATTATCTATTGGTAACAGAAAAAATAAAATCTATTGCTATTGACGGTGCCAATAGAAAATGGTTAGGTACTGAAACATCTGGGGTGTATCTTATGTCAGAAAACGGCCAAGAAACTATCAACCATTTTTCTGTCTCCAACAGTCCACTGTTATCAAACGACATTCTGTCCATTGCCATAAATCCAGTTAGCGGTGAAGTTTTCTTTGGTACCGGACAAGGAATTGTATCCTATCAAAGCGATGCTAGTGATGCTGGAGATTCTTTTGGCGATGTACATGCTTATCCAAATCCCGTGCGAGAGAATTATGTTGGGGTGATTACAATTACTGGTCTAGTTGAAAACACGCAAGTGAAAATTACTGACCTCAATGGAAATTTAATCTGCCAAACAGTATCAAATGGTAGCATTGCCATCTGGGACGGGAAAGATGTACATGGCAGGAAAGTAAATACAGGAATTTATTTAGCTATTTGTTCAAGTGCTGACGGTTTGCAAAGTGCTATTACAAAAATAATGGTTATAAATTAACAGGCTTATTATTTTTAATACAGCATTAATCTACACACATTATAATACAGTAAATTTGTAATTAATGACTAGTCTTATTGTATATGCAAAGGAACAATTTTGATTTTCTTAGATTTTATTTTGCATTTATTGTCGTTATTGGTCATTTAATTGTAATTTCTGACATTGATGATTTAAAAATATTTGCTCCATATTTCAACACTTACATTTCCGTAACTGCATTCTTTTGTATTAGTGGTTTTTTAATAACTCGTAGCTATTTAAACTCAAGCTCTTTCAAGTCATATATTACAAAACGTGCATCTCGATTATTACCCGCTTATATTCTAGTTATCCTTTTTTCTGCATTTGCTTTTTCACTATTAAGCACTCATTCTTTTGTAGAATACTTTACTAGTAGTCAGTTTCTAAAATACTTATCATCTAATCTTTTTTTCTTAAACTTTATAGAACCTAGTCTGCCTGGGGTATTCGTGCATAATGGAATTTCAAATCCCGTAAATGGTGCATTATGGACATTGAAAGTAGAGGTTAGTTTTTATTTAGCAATTCCTATCTTTATGGTATTTATTGAAAAAGTCAAAAAAAAATACATCTATTTTATTGTAATTTACTGTCTTTCTATAGCTTACAAATACATATTTGAGTATTACTCCACCATATCTGGAAATGGTGTTTACTTAATGTTAGGCCGCCAACTTCCTGGGTTTATGGCGTATTTTGTTAGTGGTATGGCTTTAAATTATTACTTCGATTCATTCCTAAAAAACAAAAAAAGTCTAGTTATAATTGGTTTAATTATTTTGATAATTGAGCGACAAATAGGGATTGAAGTATTTACAGCAGTTGGATTGTCTTTAATTGTATTCTATGTCGCATTTAGTTTCAAAGGATTGAATTCATTTGCAAAATACGGGGATATTTCTTACGGAATATATATATTTCACTGTATTATTATAAATACTGTAATCCATTTCGGATTCTTTGAAAGACACAATCCGTTTTTAGTGTCTTTAGCAATTATCATTATTGTTTTAATTACTGGCTTTTCATCTTGGCATCTTATAGAAAAAAGATTCCTTAAAAGAACTAGAATTGATAAACAAATGCAATTTTTACCTGTATAAATATAGGAGAATTATTGCTAAATAATTAAGAATTTATTGATGAAATAAAACACACTTAATTTCTTCTCAAAACTCTCAGCTATTTACTTTCATATAATCAAAAAGACAAGAGTCATTTAACCAATGAAAAATAAAATTATTTCAGCAGTAAGTTCGAAGCAAAAAGAAATTTATATCTTCTTGATAATAACTGGCATAATAATAAAGGCCCTAATGTTATCCGTAAAAGTTGGAGATTACGTTTGTTTTTTAGAGCCTTGGATGAATTTTATCAAAAGCCATGATTACTTTTCTTCGTTAAAACACTCATTTTACAACTACACACCATCCTATATTTATTTTCTTATTGGAATAACAAAATTTGGATTAAATCCGCTGTATTCAGTTAAGCTATTTTCTATTTTTTTCGAATATGTTTTGGCGTATTTTATTGGTAAATCCATTGCCGAAAGATACAATACAAAAATTACAATTTGGGCGTCAATAGCTATCATTCCACTTCTGCCTTCGGTAGTATTAAACAGCTCATACTTATCACAGTGCGATTCAGTTTATTCTGCTTTCGTAATAGGTAGCATTTATTTTATTTTAAAAAAGAAGCCATTCTTCTCTGTTCTCTTTTTAGGAATAGGCTTTATGTTTAAAATGCAGTCTGTATTTCTTTTGCCTTTTTTCTTTGTAATGTTGCTAAGAGGTAATGTAAAATGGTATTATTTCATTTTAATCCCATTTATTTATTTTATAAGTATTTTGCCTGCATGGTATTATGGGCGTTCACTGAATGACCTTATTGGCATATATTTACACCAAGCAAATTCTACGGGTGACCTAACACTTAACTTTCCAAACCTATACATTTGGATTAACAATGATTTTTATGAGCCCATAAAAACAATTGGAGTTGTTTTTACAGCATTATTTACCCTCGCCACTGGACTTTGGCTCAGCCAAAAGCGATTTGTATTTACTTATGAACTTTGGGTGAAACTTGCTTTTTTGAGTGCTATTGTTGTACCGTTTTTGCTGCCGGGTATGCACGAGCGATATATGTATTTGGGTGATGTACTTGGTGTTTTGTATTTTTTAGTCGTGCGCAAGAATATTCATTTACCTATTGGCATTGCTTTGGTTTCTTTTTACTCGTATGTCAGGTGTTCCCGATACAACGATATTTTGCCAATGGAACCTGCATTTTTTATTTATTTGGCAGTCATAATCCTTACAACCATAGATTTTGTTTCGTCATTAAAACATTCCTCCAATGAAATTCCCAACTAGAAATTATTTATTTGTATTATTGTCAATTGGCGTATATGTTTTATTGTCAGTTATCTCAATGAATAATTGTTATTTTTGGGATACGCCGCAACTCATTTCCAAAGAGGCACATTGGTTTTATTTGACTGATTTTAGCTCCTTTTTGTTGCCTGCCCAAAACTCTGGTTCTGAATTTGTTGCCACAGGTTATCACCCTCCGCTAATGGGAATGATGACGGCTGCTTTGTGGAAAGTTTTTGGCTACAAACTTTGGGTGTCGCACGCTTTTACGTTGGTGTGGGCTGTGTTGTTGCTATTTAATGTATATAAGTTGCTAGAGCATTTTTTCACAGAAAAAAAAATTGGCTGGGTAATGCTCATCGTTTTGCTGGAGTCAACGCTTTTGGCTCAATTTTCAATTGCCTCACCCGATTTTATACTTTTTACGGCTTTCATTATAGCGCTTAGAGCTGTTTTTGAGCGCAAACCGTATATGCTTTCAGTAGCCGTATTTTTTCTTTCGTGCATAAGCATGCGAGGCGTTTTTATTGGTGCTATTTTGTTTGCAGCAAACTTCTTCTATCATTTCCTTGAGGATGGCAAAAAGCTCTCTATTCGATTATTTTTTAGTACGCTGCTACCTTATTTGCCCACTTTTATCATTCTGGTGGCATACTATGCGTATTATTTTATAGCTCGCGGTTGGTTTTTTACCAATTCACCTTATGCCGAACATTACATTATGCCCGATAGTTTGCAAAAAGTGGTGGCACATTTGGCTGGTTTTATAATTCGATTAATGGAGAATGGTCGTATTGTAATGTGGATATTAGGTGTTTATTTAGCGTATTTGGCAATAAAATCAAAACATTCATTTGATAATAAATCTAAAGTGCTTTTGCTCTTTCTGTTGCTACTCACTGGCTTGTTTCTTCTTTTTGTATTTATCACCCAAATGCCTTTTTCGGCCAGATACTTTATGCCTATATTTTTCTTGCTAACCGTTGTTGTTTTACAAGGCCTTACATTTTTCATTGAAAATAGAAAGATGACTTCCGTTTTTTTTATCATTCTTTGTTTTGAGTTAACGGGTCATTTTTGGATTTATCCCGAAAAAACAGCCAAATCGTGGGAATGTACATTGGCACATCTTCCGTATTATGGGCTCAGAGAGGCTTGTTTTAATTATATTGAGACTGAAAAAATGGATTATAATGATATTTCGGCGGGTTTCTGCTTGTATGGTAATAGACGTATTATCGAACTCAACGACCAGAATATCAAAAATATAGGAGGAAAACTAAATCGGAAATATTTTATTTATTCTAATATTTCCAATTTGGAAGATGAAAGTGTGGATGAATTGAAAAATCCGCTCAAATGGAAACCAATAAAGGAGTTTAAAGATGGCTATGTTTTTATTACCATATATAAGAATTTGGCTTTTGCGTCCATCCCAAAATGAAAAATAAAACAGCAATTATTCAATTACTGAAATTTGGAATTGTAGGCGTTTCCAATACCTTATTGACAGCAATAACAATCTGGTTACTTTTAAAGCAATTGCATTTTTCAGACTATTTGGCCAACGTAATTGGCTATATAGTAGGGCTAATAAACAGTTTTGTGTGGAATAGGAAATGGACATTTGAAAGCAAAACGAAAGTTAGTGACACCATCTATAAATTTATCGGCATTTTTGGAATTTGCTATTTGGTGCAGCTGGGAAATTTATATTTGTTGCTTCATTTCACAAACATTGATTCCTATTTGAGTCAATTATTATCTATTGGAGTGTACACAATTCTCAATTTTGGAATGAATAAGTATTATACCTTCAAAAACTGATACTGATTTCAACAATTTGCTTTTAGGCATTGATTTGACACAAAAAAAAGGAGTAACCAACCGCAGTCAGAAACTCCTTTTTTTAATTTCAAAGATATTCTTCTATTTTCTATTTATCAAATTCATAAATTCCTCCCGTGTTTTAGCTTGTTCAAACACGCCTGTAAAATCAGAAGTAGTGGTTATAGAATGTTGTTTTTGTACACCACGCATTTGCATACATAAGTGTTGTGCTTCAATAATAACCATTACGCCCATTGGGTTTAATGTGTTTTGAATACATTCCTTTATTTGGGTTGTCATGCGACTTCCACAACACGAGCAATTTTGCTCAATCCTGTTATTCTTTTGTTGGGAATGTAAGCCACATGTGCTTTTCCAAAAAAAGGAAGAATATGGTGTTCGCACATTGAATAAAAATCAATATCCTTTACGATTACCATTTGCCTATAATTTTCGGTAAACATGGCCGATCGAATAATTTCCTCTGGATTTAGCTCGTAACCTTGCATCAGAAACTGCATGGAGCGGGCTACCCGTTCGGGAGTTTTCAGCAATCCTTCACGGTTCACATCTTCGCCCAAAAGTTGAAGTATTTGTTGATAATGTTCTGCTATTTTGGCTGTTTTTTCGGTATCGAAGGGGACTGGGTGGTTTATATCAAAATCCATTATATGATAGTTAGTTATGACAATTCACAGGGCCAGAAAGTTAATTTAAGATTCTGTAAATATTAGAGAGTTGCTGTATTAAAAATGATACGTAGTCAATCAAGCTTTTATTTTTTGCCCGAAACTAATATTTGCTCACGCACTACATAGGTGGCAGTCCGCAAATCAGGAAAAGCATCAATCAATAGTTTTCTAAAGGCTTGCGCTTCGGTTTGTGTTTTAAAATCACCCACTCGTACTTTCCAAAAAGGAGAAATGTAATTCACGTAAACTCCTTGTTCTGGATATTCTTCTAGCAATTGTTTTTCAATTTTGAAGGCTTCCGTTTTGGCAGTGCGCTGTGTATTACTCGAAAAAACCTGTACCCGAAAACCGCTCATTGTTTGTTCTTGCGACAGATTTGCACTTTCTTTTGCCACCAACAATTGTTCAATACGCTTATCTTGATAGATTTTAACGGTAGCACGAGTGGCAGAATCGGGTGTTGCAAGTGCCTCAAAAATTGAATTTTGCCTGGAATCTGGATTGTTATTGGCAGAAAGGAAATTAGCAGAAAACATAAAAACTACTACCAAAAGGAAATTAAAATTTTTCATTTTTCGATTTATAATAAATAGGGTGCAAAGTTATACAAATGTTCTCGTTTATTGAACATCTTGAGTGAAATTGTTACAAATCTATTGTACTTATGACATAATGTTTATCTTTGCAGCAGTTTTTTAAATGAATATATGAATATGGTAACAGCTAAGACAGCCATTATTGTGGCAGGAGGGAAAGGAGAACGAATGCAAACTGACATTCCGAAGCAATTTATTGAAATACAAGGAAAACCGATTTTAATGCACACGATTGAAGCATTTTTAGCCTACGACGCGTCATTGCAAATTATACTGGTATTGCCTTTGGCACAAATTGATTATTGGAATAAGCTTTGTGCAAAACAGAATTTTACGGTTCGGCATAAAATTGTAGTTGGGGGAGAAACCAGATTTCAGTCTGTAAAAAATGGATTGTCTGCGGTAAATTCACCCACTTTGGTGGCTGTGCACGACGGCGTTCGTCCGCTGGTGAGTGCAGAAACAATTGCACGCTGTTTTGATGAAGCCGAGCGTAATGGAAATGCTATTCCAGTGGTGGAATTGGTAGATAGCATACGACAAATTAGCGCTGATGGGAGTTTGTCAGTTAACCGAACATTGTATAAGTTGGTGCAAACACCGCAAGTTTTTGATGCCGAATTGCTCAAAAATGCTTACGAACAACCGTACTCGGCAGTATTTACGGACGATGCGTCGGTGGTTGAAAGCTTGGGTATAAAAATAAATTTGGTAGAAGGAAACAGGGAGAATATCAAAATTACTACTGTTTTCGATTTAGTATTGGCTGAAGTACTGTTGAAGTATGAAAATTGAAAAACTCACCACCCCACAGAGCCCTATAATATGGCTTGACACTTTACGCGCATTGGCTACAGTAGGCGTAATTATTGTACATGTATCGTCGCCTTTGGTGAATATGTCTTATGGCAAAAACATGGAGTTTTGGTGGATAGGTAATATTTTTGATAGTTTTGTTCGCTACGCTGTTCCATTATTTTTGATGTTAAGTGGCGCCACACTTTTAAATAAAGAGTACGAAATAGGGGCGTTTTACAAAAAAAGGGTATTCCGCGTATTGTTACCTTTTTTATTCTGGGTAATGATTTACTGGATTTTTCGTTGGGCAATGCTTACGAACCTGCAACAACCAAAAACAATACAGGAAATATGGCAATGGGCTGTGGATTTATTTTTAAAAGAAGGAGTTTCAAAACATCTGTGGTATGTTTACATGATACTGTTTATTTACTTGTTTGTTCCTTTTCTGGGAAAAGGATTGCGGAAATTAAATACCTCCAGCGTTTTAGCATTATTGTTGTGCTGGGCTATTATTAGCTTTTTATGTAAATCGATGCCAATTAATCAGTACAGCTGGATGGGTAGCTTTGGAGATAAGCTACTAGGTTATTTTTTGCATTCCGGTTATTTGGTATTGGGTTATTACCTTGGCGTTCAGGATTTCAAGGACAAGAGAATACGATTATATTCAGCAGCTATTTTTTTCGTATGTGCAATGGCAACGGCATTAATCGTCTATATATCAAGTAAAAATGCACATCGGCTCGATTTGAGTTATTATGGCTATTTCACTCCATTTGCCATATTGCAAACAAGTGCTATGTTTCTTTGGATAAAAGGCATTGATATAAAAAACAAGTTTGGGTTAAAGCTTCAAAGTTTAATCAGCAATTACAGCTATGGAATATACCTTGTTCACATCATGATAATTGGCCTGTTTTTTAGACAAGGGATATTTTGGACTATGGCTCATCCACTGATTTCAATACCTTTTGTTACCCTCTTGACTATAATTACTTCTTTTGTAATAATATTTATACTCCGTAAAATTCCTTTTGGAAAATACCTATCAGGTTAATTGTACCTATTTGATATTTATAAAAAAAGCACTGGATAATGGATATGACGAAAAAGCCCTTCTCCGAAAGGAAAAGGGCTTCTGTATATTAATAAAGAAGCAGTTATGCTAATTTGTTCACAAAAACTGTCAACTTTGATTTCAAGTTGTTTGCTTTGTTTTTGTGTATAATATTACGTTTAGCCAATTTGTCTAACATTGCACTAATTTTAGGCAACATTTCTGTAGCAACAACTTTTTCGGCAGTAGTACGTAATTTGCGGACAGCGTTACGAGCAGTTTTTGCATAATAACGGTTGTGCAATTTTTTCTTGTCGGCTTGACGAATTCTTTTGATAGATGATTTATGATTTGCCATTTTGCAATCTAATTTTTTTAATTCTAATAATTTTTTTTTGTAGCCCATAGGGGAGTCGAACCCCTCTTTCCAGGATGAAAACCTGGCGTCCTAACCGATAGACGAATGGGCCATAAGGCCAGTTGCAGCAGAGCATTTGTGTTTCTCAATTGCGGGTGCAAATATACGGCACTTTTTTGGATTGGCAATACCTTTTTGAAATTATTTTTATTTATTTCTAAATGCCTATTTTTCAGCACTTATAAACAGGCATAATGAGAATAATTATGAATGCTGTGTCAAAATTGCACATTTTTTTTGTTACTTTTGTTGTTTAAACTCACAATTTATGCAAGTAAAGACTACCGGAATTGTACTTCATGCAATAAAATACTCCGATTCGGCAAGTATTGTTACTATATATACTCGTCATTTTGGTCGTGTGTCGTACATGGTTCACGGTGCAAATAAAAAGAAATCGGTTTGTCGCGCTGCATTAATGCAACCACTCTCGATAGTAGAAATGGATGTCTTTCACATCCCAGGCAAAGATCTGCAGCGGATAAAAGACATGCGGATTGCCTATTTATTTATTGGAATTCCGTTCAATCCTATCAAAAATGCTGTTGCACTATTTTTATCGGAGATGTTATTTCGCACTTTGCGTCAATCAGAACCCGACGATAGCTTATTTCTATTTCTTGAAAATTCTATTCAACAATTTGATTATTGCCAAGACGGTGTAGCCAATTTTCATTTGGTTTTTCTGCTCAAATTAACACGCTATTTGGGCTTTGAACCAAATAGAGATGAAACAGACTCAACTTATTTCGATTTATTAAATGGCATCTTTGTTGGGCAAAAACCTACTCATGCTCATTTCTTACATCCCGAAACCGCTGCTGATTTTGTTGAGATATTTGAAATTGATTACTCTGGCATGGGCAACTTACATTTTTCAAGACAGAGGCGCATGAAATTGCTCGAGAGTTTGATTGAGTACTACCGATTGCACATTCCCGATTTTCAGGGCTTACATTCACTGGCTGTGCTTCAAAGTTTATTTGATTAAACTGCGCTGTTACTTCACTTTATATTGTAGCTTGATAGTAATGGACGCTGTTTTATTTTTGGAAGAAGTATTGAATGCACCACCCCAACTATAATCTTCGGTGGAATTTTGCCCTACAATTTGAAATATTCCCATTGAGGAGTTCATCAAGCGCCCCAGCTCTCCATCGCCATTCTCGGCTATGGTTTTGGCACGCAACAAACCATCTTGCGAAGCTTCGGCAAGCATTTTGATTTTCAAATCTGATAATTTTGTGTAATAATAAGCTGGTGGCAACGATGTTATTTCTATTCCGCTGTTGATAAGTTCCGTTATTTCGCGGGAAATGCTTTCTATTTTAGCCACATTACGCGACGATATACTTGCTTGCTGAGTCAATCTATAGCCGTCAAAAGTGGAGGTTGAGTTACCGTTGTAGGTATTATAAGTAAATTCTTTGGTGATTTCGGCTGCAGAAAAAGTCATTTCGCTTTGGTCTATCCCTTTTGAAATTAAAAACTTACGAGTGGCCTCGCTTTGTTTTTTCAATTCTGCATAAGCAGCAATCAAATTCGTATTTTTCACGGTAAATTGACTTTTCCAAACAATCAAATCCGATTCGAAATTTCGCTCCGCCATACCTGTTACCGAAATAACGTTATTGGATTCGTTTCGATTTTTGATGGCGTTAGAGAATATAATCACTCCTATAATTAAACTTATGGAGAGAAGTGAAATGGAGAGAATTTGATTCGTTCTCATAATGATTTTGTTATTAGATGTTTCGTGAATAGATAATCAATTTGTCGCCAATATTAATTTTATTGTCGGTTTTATTATTCCATTCTTTTATTTTATCAATACTGCAACTATACGTTTTTGCTATCGAAAAGTAGGATTCACCTATACTTACTTTGTGAGTTATGCTTTTCGGCTGAGCTTTATCATTGTTGGTAGTACCATTATTAATTTCTACCTCTGCTACGAGCTTCAACGTTTGACCTGGAAGTATATTGCTAGTTTCCAAGTTATTTATGCGCTTCAATTCATCAATAGAAATATTATTGTTTTTGGAAATAGTGTATAAACTTTCGCCTTTTTGCACTTTGTGCGTTATTGGTCTTGCTTGATTTTTAGTTATTGGACTTTTTGTTGCAGATATATTTTGGGTAGGAGTACTCAGTTTTATTTCTTGACCAACATTTACACTTCCAGTCTTTAGGTTGTTTATTTTTTTCAATTCTTCAATTGAAGTGTTGTAC
>JAIFKQ010000142.1 GCA_020049515.1 Paludibacter sp.
AATAACGCTCCTCCAATACCAACACATCTCTCACTTTCAATGTAAATGAAAGTCCTTCAGTTGAATCATCTTTGATGCAAATAATATCGGGAATCGAATTATGAAAGTAGAGTTGCCACTCGGTAGGGCGTTGAGAATATTGCATAAAAAAGCCTTTGAAGTTATTTGCAATGCAAATGAACCTCAAAGGCTATTGATAAAAAAAGACAAGAAAAAAGCTGCTCGGGAGTGGCTTCTAAATGACTGGGCTTAATTTTTAATTTCTGAAATATTAAGTTTTTTAGGGATTAATGAAATTCTTTAGTTTTTTGTTGAAACTTCTTGAATAAAAAATCATTAAGACTCTTATTATAAAAAATTTATAACCAGATTCAATATTTCGTCTATTAAAACTATCATTTAACTTTTTGTTTTTCTTAATAAGAATTCCAATTCTAATTTTTAAATCCTTCTCCCATTCTCTGACTTTTGTTTTTATATAATCGCCATCATTCATATTTGTAAATGATTTTATTTCATTATGCTGATTTTCTATATTCTGATAAAGAACTTCTAAATACATTGAATAATGAAAAATAAAAATGCTGATAAAACCATTTTTAAATGAGTTCTTTAATAAAACAGCAAACATTTCGTATGTGTCGTAAAAAAATTGATGATATGTCAAAATGTAGTTTGAGTACGCTTTACTAATCTGTTCATAACTAGCGTCTTTTACATATGTCAAAACAATGTTGGCGTTGTTATTTTGTCTAAATAGCTCGAAATATTCATTTTCTGCATCGTTGAAGTTTGTAAATGATTGTATTTTCGGTACTGAATCTTTTGTAACTTCAATTAAATAAAAGTTATGTCCTTTTTTTCTTTGAATCTGGCTCCACTGAATCCTTACTTCAATATAGTTTCGTTTGAAAACCGAACTAATTTTGTTGAAATAGTTGTTTTTCCTCGCAATTTTAAAAATTTCAATTATGTCTTCTGTTGTAATTGTTCTTTTATCTTTTGATAATAATTTGTGAAATGTGGATAGAATATGATTACTATTAAACTCTTTTATTTTTGTGTCATAAATTAAATCTGTAATTTCAACAAGAGTTGCCCAATTATGATCTATTTCACATCTTAGTTGAATTTCAATAAACTTTGTATCATTTTCGTCTTTTGCAACAATTAAATGTAATGATTTATATCCGTCTTCTTTTGGGTTTTCTATATAATCATTACAACTTTTTACAAAAAGCTTTTGTGAAAGTATTTCTTTAATTCTATAAACTTCTTTGTTTGATTTTAAAATGCAACGGCAACCCGCAATATCTCCCATAAGGTTTAATTGCATTGTAGGCTGTCTAATTAATTTACTTATAATGGATTCAATACGCTTAACCCTATATGTTACTATGGATTCTCTATCAACTTTTCTACTTTCAATTGATAGAATATTGAAAATATCAGATAATGATTCTTTATATGTAGTTCTTAGGTATTGAAGTACTTCTAAATCTTCATAAGGAACAAGTTTGTTGTTTTTTTTTAATTCTCTTATTTTCTTACCTAACCTTTTGTAGTCTCCATTTGAATATTTAGTCATGACGTTCTTTTAAGTGTATTTTAAATTTCAATTCTCTTTTACTCCAACTTCCCACTCTCCATATCATAATAAAAACCCTTCTCACTATTGTGATTGTACTTTTTCAACATCTCCAAACTCAAGAAAGTATTATCAATCTCACTCAATGGAATAATAGCCACATATTTAGGATTTGAAGCTTCACCACCCACACCAACGGCTATAAACACAGCGATGTTCTGCTGTTTCGCAAACTTTCTATATCGTGCCAATTGGTCTGAATTTGCAAATTCAACCCCATTATTATACAGATTTTTTCGCCATTTGCATTCCACGGCAAAAGTTCTTGTTTCGCCTTTCAATTTGAATTCTAAAACCAAGTCGGGATGCAATGTAGTTTCAGCATAAGTGCCATTTACATACTTGTCACCGGCCCATTCCTTAAGTTTGAAGTACTTTTTGTTGAACTTTTCAACCACGTATTTCTCAAAATCATTGCCTTTTTTCTTGTCCTCGTCAATAACTTCCGTTTCGGCTTTGATTCCATCATTCTTTAGCTTTTCTTCTGCACCTTTGATAATCATATCATAATCAAGTGATTTCTCGTTAGCAATTTTACGAATGGCTTCCCGTTCATTTTTGGTAATTACCCCATCGGCAATAGCCATGGCTATAACATTATTCAAATCTGTATCTATTGTAGATTTTACTTTTGCTTCCTCTTTGGCGATTGGTTTTTCAACTTCTCTAACCACTTCTTTTTCTACAACCACAGTATCAGTAACTTGAGATACTTCATTTTTTACCAAAGTGGGTGTACTTACAAATTCCGTTCCATTTTCTTTTGAAGTGTTGAAAACCACTACGCCTATTATCAATAAAATAGCCCCAATTACCATCAATATTATACCTGTCATTTTATTCATTTTGATTATTTTATTCTACGTTTTGCTTATTCACCTCACAACAATTTCTTCCTTCTCCCCATCATACCTATACTTCACAATCTCCCCAGAAATAATCAAGTGCACCGCTTGTTCAATTATATCTAGCGGTGCAATAAACCACTCACGGGGCGTGTGTCGGTTGCCAAGCGCATCAAACACGTCAACATTCAAACAGAAGCTACCAAAGAAGTTATGCAGCAATAATTCCAGCTTTTGAGGATTCATATTGTAGCAAGTGTAAGTCATTATAATTCGGACTTCAGCCATCAAATAGGTTGGCTCTTGAGCTGCATTTTTTATGCGGTCTTCAACCGTAGTGGTCGCAAACCCAATTTTGTACAGGTGATTTATTTCCTTAATTTCGGATTTTTCGCTTTTTGATTTTAATATGTAGATATAACCTGCATGTTTGTCTTCCTCTGTTATTCCCGAAAAGTGCTGATTAAATTGCTCATTGGTAGTATCATTTTTCTCTGTAATACCTTTACCATTAGCATACAGTATCTTTTCAACCGAACGCTTTAGCATATTTGATTCTGTTCCGTTTTCAAATATACATCTTGTCCTTCCATCTGCCCTCACTCTTGTTCCATCGGGTCTATAATGTTCATTCTGACTGATATTGATTTGTTCGAGGAAGAAAAGAACGCCATTATGTAAATAGTAGGCACCTTCTTTGAGGTTGCCTTGATTAAATTCCACAATAGTCCGTGTGCCTTCTTTTAAATCCTTTTGAACCTCTTTAAACTTAGATTCGTAGTTTTCAAAATCAACGCATTCTTTCCGTCTAGCCACAAAATCCGCACTCACTCTTTCATCAGGTCTTTGCACCAAATTAAAATCGAACAAGCCCATATCGTCGTCGTCCAACAAGCCCAAGGGGTCATCGTCCAAAATATCTTCGATGGTAAATACCTTTTTTTCTTCCTGCACCAACAGCCCCAACGTATCATGTTTTTCAAGCATTTTTCTCTTGGCATCGGTATCTCTAAAATCGCACAATCGGGAATATAATGTGTGTTCGTTCACGCCATTATTTTCCTCAGGCAATCGTTGGTTTTGATTGTAAAAATCAACTATTTCGTTGAATTTTTCAACCAAAACCTTGTCCTCATTTCTGCCTTCGGTGTATGGTTTTACTTCCAATAACCCCAAGGGGTCATTGTCAAATATATCCCGAAGCTTATCACTATTCAACATAAGTACAACTAGTTTTTATTGCCATATTGATTTTTACGCTTCAATTCTTTCAAAAACAAGATGGCTTCAGCCATTCTTCGCTCATTAAAATCTTCCGATTTTATATTTGGTTCACGACCGTACATTTTCATGAATTTTTTCACCTTATCTGGGTAATAAATCAACGCTTCGTCCACAGTCATTTTAATTCTTGAAGTTTCAATCACATCTTGAATCACTTTCAGCACTTTGGGAGTTACCGATTTGGATAGTATTTCATACGCCCGCTGAAATGGATTTACCTGGTCAATCAGGTCAATGTGAATATCGTCAATGTTGATAAATTTTCCAGCCATGCGGATGAATCGTTTATCTGCTTGCTCTTCACTCTCACTTCCTGTTGGCTGGTTGGTGTTTATGTTTATTTTGCTGAAACTGCTCGCTTCATCTTCGGATAAATCGGGATACATGGTTCTTACTACTTTGGGTATCAGAATGTTTATATCCTCCTTCGACATATTATCGGCAATGGCTTTTTTTATACTTTCATCATTCTCTATCGCCTTTTTCAGGTCCTTCAAATTGATGTATTCCGAATTTTTCATCACCGAATCCATCACCACGTATTGACGAACTTCTTCCACTTCGTCAATGCTCAGGTTGGGATATTTCTTTTCAATCACCTGCTTAATCAACACTTTGTTTATCACTTCAGGGTCGATATTACCGGGTATGGCTGCCAAAATACTATTGTCCTTCAGTATGTTGGCTTTCAAATCATTAATGTCGGATGCCAGAATGTCTTTTACCCGCTTGGAGCTTGGTGCTTTATAACCTCTTACCAATATCTCACCCGGCTTGGCAACATCATCTACCGAAAATCGGGGTTTAAATTTAAAGTTGGGAGCCAATACCTGTTCCATCAGCAGCGAAGCAGTAATGGCTTTCAGCATATTATTTACTGCAAAACGCACATCGTCATTTGTTGCATCGGGCTGGGCAATCAGGTTGGTGAATTGAGCGTGCGTTTTATTGCTGCTATCACGGGTGGCACGACCAATAATCTGCACTATTTCGGTGAGCGAACCACGATAACCCACCGTCAATGCATATTCGCACCAAGGCCAGTCAAAGCCCTCTTTGGCCATTCCCAGCGCAATAATCAAATCCATATCATCAATGGAAGTCATATCACGCAGGTAGCCCATTGTTTTTTCCTGACCCGATTCTGTAACCAAATCAGCCACTTTCAATATCTTATTGTCGGTATTTCTTTTCAAATCAATAATACCAGTGATGGGGTCAACTTTTACCACCACTCCAATGGAATCCAAAATAAAATTGACCTCGTCGTATTTATTTTTCAACGACTCACCCGAATTTACATTTGGAATGTGCAATATCGTTTTTTTATCCGTGTCCAGCACGTTCATAATGGCGTCGGTATATCGCCCTTGATAGAAATTATATCCTATTCCCAACGATTTCAGGTAAGTATAACCGTTCAGCTGCTCATAATAAGTATAGGTTACGTTGGTGAATTTCTCCTCATCTTCGGGCAACAATACCGGCACGCTGTCACCACGGAAATAGGAACCCGTCATGGCAACAATGTGAGCCGTAGATTTTTCCATTATCAGGCGTAATAATTCGCCCAACTTACTGTCGCCATCAGCCGACACGTGATGAAATTCATCTATTGCCAACAAACAATTATCAAATGCCGATTCTGCCAAATCCTCAAATGCAAACCTCAAAGTGGCATGGGTACAAATCAGAATCTTTTCGTCATTCTCCATAAAACTTTTGAATGCCTGCACTTTACCTTTGCTGCCATCATTGCCTGGAGTGCAAAGATTGTAGTTGTCGTGCAGCTCCCAATTGGCATAGAAACCATGACTTTTCAGGTCGGTGGCACGAAACGAACCACCAATTGATTTCTCGGGCACAGCTACAATTACTTTCTTCAAACCTTGCTTCACGAGCTTATCCAAAGCGATAAACATCAAAGCACGCGACTTACCCGAAGCGGGTGGCGCTTTCAACAATAAGTATTGAGCATCTCTTGCATCGTAAGCTTTTTCCTGCATTTCACGCATACCAAAATGATTGGTTTGCGAACTTTGCCCTGTTTGGGCGTAGGTAACATGTACTAAATCTGGCATAGTTATTTTGTGTTTTGTGTTTTGTGTTTCGTGTTTCGGAGCGTACTCCACGATAGCTATCGGGACGCTTTTTCAGCGGTTTGACGCGTAAATAGTCAAAACGAATACATGAAC
>JAIFKQ010000005.1 GCA_020049515.1 Paludibacter sp.
GAAACTCTAAAATTCACAATCAATATCAATACGCTTTTTGATAAATGGGATGAGAAAAATAGCCAGCTACTTCAACAGTTTTTGCCTGCTTTAACCACTTGGGAGAAAGTATTAAAGTCGATTGCTAATAAATCCATTAAATAAATGAGATTAATAAGTTGATGAATTACAAAGGCTTGAAGCTAGTGTTCTAAAGACAAACAGTCTTTTAAAAATAAAAAGCTTACTTTTTACTGTCCGAAAAGTCCAAAAACTCATTGATTATGCCTGCATTATGGCTCGAAACTTCTAATTTAATCTAAAATAAAATTCACAAATCTAGCAAACTGAAATTTCTTTGTATCTTTGTTCGCTTTTTGAAAAAAACAAAGCCCCTAACCCCGTCCCGATAGCTATCTTGGAGGGGAAATATAACCAAGTTTCTATAGTGGGTTAAATATCTCACATCATTTTTAAATTAAAACTGCATCTATAAGTTCCCTTCGGGGGATTGAGGGGCTAAAAACAACAACAATAACAATTCAACATGAAACGATTCAGATTATTGAACAACATTTTAGGTTGGGTGGCATTTGCAATAGCTGCTACAACTTATTTGTTAACTATCGAGCCCACTGCTAGTTTTTGGGATTGCGGGGAGTTTATTTCCACTGCTTATAAATTGGATGTTGGTCATCCACCGGGAGCACCGTTTTTTATGTTGACCGGCCGAATTTTCACCCTTTTTGCCTCAGACCCTACGCAGGTGGCCGTTATGGTGAATAGTTTATCGGCATTGTTGAGCGCATTTACAATTTTGTTTTTGTTTTGGACCATTACGCACATT
Organism: Paludibacter sp.; assembly: GCA_020049515.1. Classification (GTDB taxonomy): domain Bacteria; phylum Bacteroidota; class Bacteroidia; order Bacteroidales; family Paludibacteraceae; genus Paludibacter. The sequence goes on from JAIFKQ010000005.1 coordinate 827, forward strand.
GCCCGCACGGTAATTATCAAAAAAGAGGAAGACTACACGCTTGCCAACATTATTGGTATGCTGGGTGCTGGTATGGTGGGCGCATTGGCCTATACTTTTTCCGATTCTTTCTGGTTTTCGGCTGTCGAAGGTGAGGTTTATGCGTATTCTTCGTTCTTTACAGCCATTGTTTTTTGGCTCATTCTCAAGTGGGAGCGGGTGGCCGACCGCCCTGGTTCCGACCGCTGGCTGATACTTATTGCCTACCTCATGGGTCTTTCTATTGGGGTTCACCTACTCAACTTGCTCGCCATTCCGGCCTTGGTGTTGGTTTATTATTTCAAAAACTATACACCTTCGGCAAGAGGAGTTATCTGGGCTTTGTTAGCCTCGGTGGTTATTTTGGCGTCTGTTTTATATGGTATTATACCCGGCTTTGTGGAAGTGGCTAGCTGGTTTGAATTGCTGTTTGTTAATACGTTGGGTTTTGCCTACAACACAGGTTTGTACGTTTATATTCTATTGACCATCGCCAGCTTGGCTTGGGGAATTTACGAATCGTACGTGAATAAAAGCCCATTACGTATTGCCGCATCCTTTATCTTGTCAATTTCCATTGTAGGAATTCCATTTTTGGGAGCACACATTTTTGCGGGTATCATTATTATAGCCGCCATGATTGGTATTTTTTATTGGCAAAAAGAAAAAATTGATGCCCGCTGGATAAATACTATTTTGCTAATGGTAACCGTATTGCTCATCGGATATTCTTCGTACGCGGTGATAGTAATTCGCTCGGCAGCCAAACCACCAATGGACCAAAACTCGCCCGACAATGTATTTTCTTTAAAGTACTATTTGAATCGTGAACAATATGGCGACCGTCCTTTGCTTATGGGGTCGGCCTATAATGCGCCCGTAAAACTACGCATAGAAGGTAATATGTGTGTGCCCATACAAACTCAAGGCGCAGCCTCTTATAGCCCAAAAGCAAAATCATCGCCATCAGAAAAAGACGAATACGTAATTACGGGCTACAAGACTGATTACGTGATGGACGAACGTTTTGATATGTTTTTTCCACGTATGTATAGCTCTACTCCTAATCACATTGAAGCTTATAAAAGCTGGGGAAATATAGTGGGCGAAACCATCAATTACGATTATTGCGGTCAGCAAAAAAGTGATGTTAAACCTACTTTTGGGGAGAATATGCAGTTCTTTTTCTCGTACCAATTAAACTTTATGTACTGGCGTTATTTCCTTTGGAATTTTAGCGGACGCCAAAACGACTTGCAAAGTTATGGCGAAATTGACCGTGGAAATTGGATTACGGGTATCAATTTTATTGACGAGTTGATGCTTGGCGACCAATCAAATTTGCCTACAGAATTGAAGGAAAATAAAGGTCATAATACTTATTTTCTTTTGCCATTGATACTCGGTATTTTAGGTTTAATATTTTTGATATATGGCGATAAAAAAGGAGTTCAAGCATTTTGGATTACCGGTTTATTGTTCTTACTCACAGGTATTGCCATTGTAATTTACCTCAATCAAACGCCTTACCAGCCTCGTGAGCGTGATTATGCTTACTCAGGTTCGTTCTATGCATTTAGTATATGGATTGGATTGGGTGTGTTGGCCATTATCAAATTCTTCGAAAAATATTTGCCACGTACCGCCACTGCCATTCTAGTAACCCTTTGTTGTTTGGGCGTTCCCGCACTTATGGCGTCGCAAAATTGGGACGACCATGACCGCAGCAATCGTTATACAGCTCGCGATTTTGGAGGCAATTACTTGGCTTCATGTAAACCAAATGCCATTATATTTTCGAACGGCGATAACGATACTTTCCCGCTTTGGTACAATCAGGAAGTGGAAGGAAATCGTACAGATGTGCGAGTTTGTAACCTCAGCTACCTGCAAACCGACTGGTATATTGGGCAAATGAAACGCGGTGCATACAAATCGGCACCACTTCCTATATCGTGGGAAGCTAAAGATTATGCAGCTGGCAAAAACGAAGTGATGTGGGTAGATTCGATGATTCCACAGCTGGATGTAAAATCGGCTTTTGAGTTTGTATTGAGTGACGATCCACAAACAAAAAGAGAGGGTGAGTCATTTATTCCAACCAATCATTTGTATTTGCCAATTGATGCACAGCAAGTAATTAAAACAGGTACTTTGCCCATAGCAAGGGCAGGTGAGATAATTCCTCAAATTGATTTCAAACTAAATAGAAGATTGACCAAAAGTGAATTGATGATTATTGAAATGCTCAATTCAAATAATTGGGAAAGGCCTATGTACTTTGCAGTAACTGTTGGCGACGATTATTATCTGGGACTTAACGATCATTTTGAACTTACTGGAATGGCTTATCAGATTATGCCCATAGGAGTAAAAGGTGCTGGCGAAGGAGTGAACATAGATGAAATGTACACCAACATGCTAACAAAATTCAAATATGGTGGCGTAGAAAACCCAAAAGTTTATTTGGATGAAAATATTTTGCGCATGTGTCGTACACATCGTATGATGTTTGCTCAATTGGTTGGTGCATTGGTGGAAAAAGGAGAAATTTCTAAAGCTAAGAAAGCATTGGATTATTGTAATAAGGTGATGCCAGGCAATACTGTACGCCACGATTATACTTCTACCATGCTTGCCGACCATTACTATAAATTGGGCGAATCCAAAAAAGGCAATGACATTATGGATGCCGTGGCCAATGATTGTGTCGAAAATTTGAAATATTACATGAGCTTAAATTCGCAACGTCGCAACAGTGTTAGCAATCGTATCGGACATAATTTGGCAGTGCTAAATCAAATTTTGAAAATTTGCGACCAAGCGAATCAAAAATCCATAACCGATAAATATTTGCCAACTTTTATGGAATACTCCAGAAGAGTACAAATGTAAATGAACGTACAGTTTCCAAGGCTCCTGCGCCCCTTGTGGCGAAATGTAGTTTGGCGCAAAAACCCATCGGAGAAGGTGATTTATCTCACCTTCGACGATGGACCCGTGCCAGAAGTTACTCCATTGGTATTGACCATTTTGGCTAAATACAATGTGAAAGCTACCTTTTTTTCGGTAGGTGAAAATGTAAAAAAACATCCACGGACCTACGACGAAATATTAAAGCATGGACACAAAACAGGAAATCACACCTATAATCACCTAAAAGGCTTTGAGGTTTCGGTAGCCAACTATGTGGAAAATGTGCAAAAAGCAGCTGAGTATATCGAAAGTGACCTTTTTCGCCCACCGTACGGACGCATTAGCTTTAAGCAGAAAAAAGCATTGCAATCGGATTATCAAATCATTATGTGGGATATAATTACCCACGATTACAACACGAAAATTTTGCCCGAAACTATTCTGAAAACAATAAAACGGTTTTCGCGGAATGGGTCAATAGTGGTTTTTCACGATTCAATAAAAGCAAAAGATAACGTACTATCTGTTTTGCCCCAAGCCATAGATTATTGGAAAAAAGAAGGGTATGAATTTGGACTGTTGTAGTGAGAGAACCCTTAGCCCCTTAAGGGGAATTATGAAAGTATTGATGATTACAATAGTTCGTTGTAAAAAATGTTTTTTGAACGCAATCCACGATAGCTACCGGGTCGCTAATGGAACATGCCGATTTATCGGTAGTTGCAAATGAAACATGCCGATTTATCGGTAGAAAAACTGAAAGTTTTTTTCTCCCGCTGCTCGGGATGTCGAAATGCTCCATCGGAAAACTCCGTTTGCGTTTACTCTTTTTTTTGAATTGAAATTATATCTAGTTAAAATTACGCATTAAGACCTTGTATATAAAAATAATAGGCAATTTTATAACGAACCATTGTGATTGTATCCATTGACTGATTATTGACAAATAAATAATTTAGAGGATTAAAATGGGTTGAATAATCGACTGAAATTCTGGCCACTTTGTTTAATAAACAATTTCTTAATAAAAATATATAACACGATTGTAATACACTTTTCACCCCGTCTTAATATCTATTTCATTACTTTGTACCGTTTTTATTAAACCAATTAAACAACGTGAAACGATTCCTCGAAAAATTTGTAGAAGGTGCTTTATTGATAAGCGGAAGTGTTACTAGCATAACCATTTTATTGATAATAATATTTCTATTTAAAGAAGCTACTGGATTATTCAACAGCCCAGTAGTTGAAGAAGGCTATGTATTGGCCATGAATAAATCCAATCCTGTCAAAAAGCTCAATTCCTACCAAATTAAGCATATTTTTGATGCCGATATTACCAATTGGGACGAAGTTGGCGGTAAAGAAGAGCCAATTGAAGTGGTAAGATTGAGTGACCTCACAAACTATTATACCGAGGAGGAGCTGGGAGCCGATTTTGAAAACATACCAGCCAAAGCGAGTGAACTTACTGCCAGCCGACCAGGAATCATTTTATTTCTGCCCGAACAATACATCGCAAAAAACTTCGATGGCACTTTGCTTAGCAAAGAAACCATGCAACCAGGCGATTTTTTTGGAGGCACCGAGTGGTATCCTACTGCTAGCCCCTCGCCACAATACGGACTACTTCCATTGTTACTTGGTACATTGTGGGTGAGCTTGGGTGCAATTTTGCTATCACTTCCGTTTGGTATTGCAGTGTCGGTTTATTTGGCAGAGATAGCCTCCATGCGCATTCGAAACATATTAAAACCACTGGTAGAACTATTAGCTGGAATTCCATCTGTAGTATATGGTTTCTTTGGATTGGTTGTAATTGTGCCATTTCTGCAAGAAACTTTTAAACTCCCTGTTGGCGAAACGGCTTTAGCTGGAAGTATTGTGCTAGGAATTATGGCCTTACCTACAATAATTACAGTTGCCGAAGATGCCATGCGCACAGTACCACGAGCCATAAAAGAAGCAAGTTTGGCATTGGGCGCCACCCATTGGCAAACAATTTATAGAGTAATAATTCCTTATTCCAAATCAGGTATTACCTCAGCAGCAGTACTAGGCATAGGTCGTGCCATTGGTGAAACAATGGCCGTGTTGATGGTTACGGGCAATGCAGCTGTTATTCCACATACATTGCTAGAACCTGTGCGAACAATACCAGCCACCATTGCAGCCGAACTTGGAGAAGCACCTGTGGGCAGCGGACATTACGAAGCGTTATTTGCATTAGGTTGCATTCTTTTTCTAATTACGTTGGTGATAAGTATTAGCATAGAATTTATTGGGAGAAAGAAATACTAACCCCCAACCCCTCCCGTAAATACTGAATAAATTTCGGGGAATAAGAAATATTACTATTGATTATATAGAACGATATTACAAAGACATAAGAATGAAAACAACAAAAAAACAAGAAACCAATACTAACTTCGGTTCCTCGCAATTTATCCCGCCTGTTGCGGGAGGGGTTAGTGGCTCTTCATCTTCCTACTCCTCAAAGCGCTGGTCACAAGCCATCGCATTTACTATTTTCAAATTAATGAGTTATGCCGTTGTTGCAATATTAGTTTTAATTCTTGGTTTCATTGTTTCAAAAGGATTTCAAGTAATTAGTTGGGATTTTTTGACCAAAAGTCCAGAAGAAGGGATGACTAAAGGAGGGATTTACCCTGCTATTGTTGGCACCCTTTACTTGGTATTAGGAAGTAGCCTTTTCAGTTTTCCTATTGGCATCATGTCGGGCATTTATATGAACGAATATGCAACTGGAAATAAAATTGCTGCTTTTATACGCATTATGACTAATAACCTCAGTGCTGTTCCCTCGGTGGTTTTTGGCCTTTTTGGAATGGCTTTGTTTGTAAACGTAATGGGATTTGGAGATTCTATTATAGCAGGCTCACTAACATTAGGTCTTCTCTCACTTCCGCTTGTAATTCGTACTACGGAGGAATCACTCAAGGCCATAGATTTTTCTTACCGCGAAGGTAGCCTTGCTTTAGGAGCTACCAAGCTTCAAACTATTTGGAAAGTAATAATGCCAATGGCTTTTCCCAATATTATCACTGGATTAATTCTTTCTATCGGAAGGGTTTCTGGCGAAACGGCTCCAATACTATTCACAGTGGCAGCCTATTTTTTGCCAAAATTACCAACTAGTATTTTCGACCAAGTAATGGCATTACCCTATCATTTATATGTAATTACAACTAGTGGAACAAATATCGAAATTTCTCGAGGAATTGCTTATGGAACGGCGTTGGTATTGATATTTATTGTACTTTTGGTAAATGTTATAGCAACAATTCTACGAGATTATTTCTCAAGAAAAGTGAAAATGTAGATAAATCTGTCGAATGACAAAAGTCTGAAGACAAAGGACTTAAAAAAAATAGACTTTAGAAAAAACAGTGATAACAGTTGAAGAACTAAATGCAAGGTATGAACCACTTTTGACATTAGACTTTTGACATTAGAAAAAATTATATGCTAATAATTGACGCAAAAAATGTTGATTTTTATTATAGCGATTTTCATGCGCTAAAAAATATCAACATAGAAGTAGAAAAAAACAAAGTAATTGCATTAATCGGCCCTTCTGGTTGTGGAAAATCAACTTTTTTACGATTGCTAAATCGTATGAATGACCTAATTGACGGTACACGAATGACTGGTAGCATTTTAGTAGAAGGCGAAAATATTTATGCGCCTAATGTTAGAGTGGACGAATTAAGAAAAAAAGTGGGAATGGTTTTTCAAAAACCCAATCCTTTTCCAAAAACAATATTCGAAAATGTGGCTTATGGTTTGCGCGTAAATGGCAACACCGACAATACATTTATTGAAGAACGTGTCATAGAATCTATAAAATCTGCTGCTTTATGGGACGAAGTGAAAGATAAGTTAAATAAATCAGCATTTGCACTTTCTGGTGGTCAACAACAAAGACTCTGTATTGCAAGAGCACTAGCCATTTCGCCCAAAGTGGTGCTTATGGACGAACCTGCATCTGCACTCGATCCTATTTCAACGGCTAAAATTGAAGAATTGATTTATGAACTAAAAAAAGATTATACCATAGTAATTGTAACGCATAACATGCAACAAGCATCACGTGTGAGCGATAAAACAGGCTATTTCTATTTGGGTGAACTTGTTGAGTTTGATGATACAACAAAAATATTTACAAATCCAAAAGAATATTCTACACAGAATTATATTACTGGAAGGTTTGGTTGAAAAAAAGACAACCCCCGACGCCTAAAGGGTGAAAGAAAATAACCCCAAGCTAATCCCTTAAGAACTGGATAAATTGCTGGGAATAAATATATTAGCTCTGTTATTCTAATTAGATATACAAAGCAATATAAATAAGTAAAATAAAAATAAGCAAAATAATACTAACTTTAACTCCCCTTTAGAGGTTGGGGGTAATATTATAAATCATGAGACACTTAGAACAAGAATTAGACAATTTACGCCAGGACCTAATCAAAATGTGGCGATTGGTAATTACACAGGTTACCAATACTGGAGATTCAATACTAACCTTCGATAAAGATTTGGCCATGCAAGTATCCATGCGTGAAAAGAAAGTGGATGCGTATGAGCTGAAAAACGATAGCAATTGCGAAAATATAATTGCTCTTTATCAGCCGGTGGCAATAGACTTAAGATTTGTGTTGGCTGCGCTTAAAATCAATTCTAATTTAGAACGTATTGCCGATTTTGCTTATGGAATTTCCCGCATTCTAATAGCCAATCCATCAATGATTCTTGATGCTGAGCTTATTACAGAAACCAATTTAAGGGGAATGATTGAACAGGTAAACAAAATGATGTACCAGGGTTTAGATGCATTCGAAAATGAAAAGTCGGAATTTGCCGCTGCTATTTTTAGTGAAGACTATATAGTGGATGAAATTAATAATAATGCACCTCGAATTATTGCTAATTATATTCAAAAAAATCCAGATAGAGCTTTCGAATGCTTGCACTTAATGTCAACCTTTCGCAAAATGGAACGAATTGGCGATCATTGTAGCAATATTGCCGAAGAGATTTTTTTCTACATAGATGCTAAAGTGTTGAAACATTCCCCCAAAAAATAACGTACCTGTATTGTTTTATGGATGCTTAAAAGCTGTAAAGAGTTTTGCTCACATGAATAATTACTCCTTTATTTACAGTCGTTAAAAAAATAGATAATAACTTTGTAGCTAATATGCTTCAATCTAAATGAATACTTCAATTTTTCTTTTTAATTCAATTTTAAGTATATAAAAAATGAATACAAACAGTATTTTAGTCGTTGACGATGAAGAAGATTTATGTGAAATTCTTCAATTTAATCTGGAAACAGAAGGTTATACGGTAGATGTAGCTTATTCTGCCGAGGAGGCAATGAAAAAAGACATTTCCAAGTATAATCTATTATTACTTGACGTAATGATGGGCGAAATGTCGGGATTCAAGATGGCTCGCAGCTTGGCTCAAGATCCTTTAACAGCAAATATTCCAATCGTTTTTCTAACTGCTAAAGACTCCGAAACCGACCGTCTGACTGGCTTTAATATCGGAGCCGATGACTATATTTCAAAACCTTTTTCTATTCGCGAAGTATTAGCAAGGGTCAAGGTTGTTATTCGTAGAGGAAATACCAATAAAACATCTTTTATTCCAGCACAAAAGCTTACTTATGAAAACCTTGAAATGTCATTGGACAATAAAAAAGTAAAACTCGAAGGTGTTGAAATTCCATTTACCAAAAAAGAATTTGAAATACTTAGGCTTTTTCTTGAAAATCAAAATCGTGTTTTTTCCCGCGACGAAATGTTAACGCGTGTTTGGACGGATGAGGTAATTGTACTGGATCGTACCATTGACGTTAATATCACTCGATTACGTAAAAAGATTGGACCTTATGGCAAAAATATTGTCACCAGACTTGGTTACGGATATTGCTTTGAAAACTAAACTAACTCTAATTTCTAAAGTAGAATAAGGTTAAAACTAATAACAATGTTTTGTTGTCATATTTTATTTTAATATTAGTACTATTTTTACTTACTCTTTAGAGCTAGGGTCATGACACTCAACAAACGCATCTTCTTATACTTCTTCAGCATTTTTTTCTTGACGCTAGGTATTATTAGTTTTTTTCAATACCAACGCGAAATTGAATTTAGAACACAACAGCTTGATAGTCAGCTAACCACCTACAATTATTCCATTCGTAAATTTGCAGAAGAAAAAGGATCTAGCTGGGATGCCTTGGAAGAGTATGTAAAGCTTTTTCCGGACACTAGTTTAAGAGTAACCATTATAGATACTGCAGGTGTAGTAATTTTTGAATCATCTGTCAAAAAAGGTGTTCGGTTGGCCAATCATTTAGACCGACCTGAAATTGCAATGGCAAGGACTTCCGAAAACGGAAAAGCCATTCGTTATTCTTTTTCTTCAGGTATAGACTATTATTATTTGGCGCATAAATTTGAACATGTTTACGTGCGAAGTGCCTTGCCGTACAATGTAAGCCTTTCTAGTATGCTTGAAGCAAACATGCTTTTTTTAAATTTCATGGTTCTCTTGTTCATTGTTTCAATTTTAGCATTGTTTCTTATCTCCAAAAATTTCACAAAATCTATCGACCGCCTTCGGATTTTTACTCAAAAAGCAGAAAAAGAAGATTTACCTGACACTGAAATTGAATTTCCAAATGACGAATTGGGCGAAATCAGCAAAAATATTGTAAAGCTTTATAAATTACAGTTGCAAACCAAAGAAGAAGTACAAAAAGAACGTGAAAAATTGATTACCCACTTGCAAATTTCACAAGAAGGTTTAGGTATTTTCTCCTCTGATAAAAAAGAGATACTTGCCAATTCACATTTTATTCAATATACTAACATTCTTTCCGACCAGCAATGTGAAAGTGCTGATCAAATATTTGCAATTCCCGAGTTTGCTGAAATAAATCAGTTTATTGATCAAAATCTATTATTCAACGAACTAAATAGAAAAAGAATAGTTATTGAAAAAGGAGGACGTGTTTTTTCAGTACAATCTGTTATATTTCAGGATAATACTTTTGAAATCTCTATCAATGACATTTCCGTACAAGAACATGAAAATGAACTAAAGCGAAATTTAACACAAAATATTTCTCATGAACTGAGAACACCTGTAAGCAGTATTCTTGGATTTATGGAAAGTATTTTAGAAAATCCTGAACTCGACCAAAAGCGACAACGTTTCTTTATTGAAAGATCTTTTCAACAAGCTCAACGGTTAAGCTCGCTTTTACAAGACATTTCTATGCTCAATAAGATGGATGAATCCAAACGGTTGTTTGATAAAGAACCATGCAATCTTTCCGAAGTAATCTCAGATGTACTTAACGATTTACATCTCGAAATTGAACAACGCGAAGCCAAAATTGTAAATAAAGTAAAATCAAACATTAAAATACAAGGAAATAGATCACTTATATATTCTATATTTAGAAATTTAATGGATAATGCGCTAAATTATGGCGGAAATAAAATCACAATTGATATTAATTGTTATAGGGATGATGGGATATTTTACTTCTTTACCTTTTCCGATAATGGAGTTGGAGTAGGCGAAGAACATTTGAGCCGACTTTTTGAGCGTTTCTATCGGGTAGATAAAGGTAGAAGTAGAAAAGCTGGCGGAACAGGTCTCGGGTTGGCTATTGTGAAGAATGCAGTTTTGTATCATAAAGGAAACATTTCAGCCAAAAATGTACCAACTGGTGGACTTAACTTTATTTTCTCATTACGTAAGTCTTAGTAAAGTATTCTCATAAAGATAATTCACAATTCCGATTAAAGTTCTTAAAAAAATAATTATAGAATTTACTGCTTGAATTTATTCAAATCCAATATTTTATGGATTTGTAAGTTCAAGCAATTTTTTTTCTATAGCTATTAAAATACTTTGTAAATAATAAGAAGAATTGCAATAAATGTATTACTATTGTAATCAAATACTAATGCTATCGTGATATTGTTTCTTAAATTTTAAACATAAGCAATTAACTAGAAATACGACTACACATGCCACAAGAAATTGAAAGAAAATTCTTGCTTAAATCAGATGATTATAAAGAAGAAGCATATAATAAAACACACATAACTCAAGGTTATCTATCCTCTAATGCCGAACGTACAGTCCGAGTTCGCTTAAAAGGTAGCCAAGGATTTATTACAATAAAAGGAAGTGCTAATGACTCTGGAATTTCACGATACGAGTGGGAGAAAGAAATTTCGGTAACCGATGTAACGGAATTACTCCAAATTTGTGAACCAGGGGTAATAGATAAAACCAGATACGAGGTTAAAATTGGAAAATTCACTTTCGAAATAGATGAGTTTCATGGCGAAAATCAAGGGTTAGTAGTAGCCGAAATTGAATTGTCAAACGAAAATGACACCTTCGATAAACCAATATGGTTGGGCGAAGAAGTTACTGGAGACGTAAGGTATTACAACTCTATGTTGATGAAAAATCCGTATTTAAAATGGATAAAATACTAAATTGAAATATGATTGCAGTAGAAACAAAAATTCACGATAAATTTTCGTTAGAATTTAAAGTTGCTTACAAAGCACGTCGTAAAATGCAAGTAAATAACTTTGTATTAAATACGTGGATCTTCATACCCAATAGCCTAGATATAAATTCGGCTACATATTCCCGCGATGACTTTTATAAAGATATACGTACAAATATTCGACTAATTACCCCAGTTTTTTTGGTAAGGGAAATTGCCTGTGGAGAAGCCATTCCCTTGCGCAACTTGGAAGCAGCCATGCAGCATTTAGCTATTAATCCTACCCGTGGCAATGTAGCTGAATATGAATATCAAATAAAAATGTTTTCAGCAATATACAAAAGTGCCATTCGTGACCAACTTGCATATATTTACAAAGCAGCGCAAGCAGAAGAAAAAGAAAGGTTAGTTACTTGCTTTTTGAAAGATATATCAGAAATACTCGCGAAATATCGAAATCTTGCAAAGATTATCAAAGCACCAACTGTGGAAGTTGTGGTCTATAATTACTACTTATTTGGAGATGAGTTTATGACTAATCTAACCGAAAAAGAATTATTTAATTTGATTGATAAATTTAATCATTTGAATGAGAGTGAATTGCGTGCTAAAATTTTGCCATTAGTACTCGTGATTTTAGAAAAAGAGCAGCTTCATAAAGTTGTCAATAAGTACATAACTGTACAACCGGAAAGTCCTGATTGTAACAAAGAAATAGTGTTTAGGCTTGATGCTTTAAAAAGATACGTAGAGAGTGATTTATTTATAAATGCAAAAAAAAAACGAGATGGACGCGTAGCTGAACAAGTTTATTATAGCATTGCAGCTGGTTTATCAATGGTATTTGCAACTGCAATAGCTTTTTCCATTCAGCTAAAGTATGGAAATTTCACCATGCCCCTTTTTGTAGCCCTGGTGGTAAGTTATATGCTCAAGGACAGAATTAAAGAACTCATGAGATATTATTTCGCTCAAAAGATAAGTGCAAAATACTATGACAATAAAACAACGATTAACGTAATAGAAAACGAAATTGGGTTCAGCAAAGAATCGTTCGATTTTATTGAAGAAGTAAATGTGCCAAAAGACATAATTCGGGTTCGCAATCGAATTCCCCTAATAGAAGCAGAAAATAGATATGCCAAAGAAAAAATTATACTGTTTCGAAAAACAGTACAAATTGATCGCAAATTGCTAGATAAAAGTACCAATTATAATATTGATGGCGTGGTTGAAATCGTTCGTTTTAATTTATTGTCGTTAATGCGAAACACAGACAACCCTGAAGTGCCTCTATTTGTGCTCGACAAAGATGAAAAGGCTCAGAAAATTATGGCTGTAAAAAATTATTACTTAAACATAATTATACAATTCAAACATGATGACGACGAACAGTACATACGTTATAGAGTTGGTTTCAATAGAGTTGGCATCAACAGTCTTTCAGAATTAAGTTCTTAGAATAGAGAGTTTTAGATTAGAATTTAATTTCTGTATTTGACACCGTATTTCTACTGTTGACAATTTCGAAATAAAAAAAGGTTGATTCATTTAGACTGAATCAACCTTTTTTTATTTATAAGTATTTGTACTTTCATTATATTTCATCTATTTCTACAACTACTGGACAATGGTCGGAATGAATAGCATCCTGCAAAATGGCTGCAGATTTTAGTCGATTACGAAGCGGTTCGCTTACCCAGTTGTAGTCAATCCGCCAACCGGCATTTCGAAATCTGGCCCCGCCTCTATAGCTCCACCAACTGTATTCATCTGCATTTTGATTAAAGACACGAAATGAATCTACCATTCCAGCTGCTTCATATTCATCAAGCCAAGCACGTTCTTCAGGCAGAAATCCAGAAACTCCATTTTGCCTTTCTGGATGATTTATGTCGATTGGTTTATGGCAAATATTATAATCGCCACAAACAACTATATTGGGACGGGTTTTACGTAAATTTTCAATATATAATGCAAATTCTTTCAGAAAATCCATTTTAAAAATCTGACGTAAATCGCCCGATGAGCCAGAAGGAATATACACGCAAATAACTGTTATATCTCCAAAATCGGCACGGATAACTCTCCCTTCCCCATCATAAAGAGGAAAATCCATCCCAATTACTACATTGTCAGGAGCTTGCTTCGTGATGATAGCTACACCGCTATAGCCTTTTTTCTGAGCCGAATGCAAATAGGAAGTATATCCCATTTTAGCAAAAAGCATTGTATCTATCTGATCTGGTTGCGCTTTAGTTTCTTGTAGGCAAAGAATATCTGGATTTTCGGATAATAACCATTCCGTAAAGTTCTTCAAAAGTGCTGCACGTATTCCGTTTACATTGTAAGAAATTATTTTCATTGATTTGTAGCTTTTACTTTTTTAAATAAATCTGACGCAAAAACGAAATCGTTCAACGACTCGTTATCAACGTGAAAAATCTCATCTTTGTTCCCCTGCCAAGCTTTTTGTCCATTTTCAAAAAAAATAATATTCTCCCCAATCTCCATCACGGAATTCATATCGTGCGAATTAATAATGGTTGTAATGTTAAGCTCATGGGTAAGTTCATGAATTAATTTATCAATAATCAAAGAGGTTTTAGGGTCAAGACCAGAATTTGGCTCATCACAAAATAAGTATTTGGGCTCTAGTGCAATAGCACGAGCAATAGCTACACGCTTTTGCATTCCACCACTTATCTCAGCTGGTGTTAGTCCAAATGCCTTTTCCTCTAAATTGACATGCTTAAGGCAAAAAAATGCCCTCTCTTTCATCTCCTCTTTAGACATGTCTGCAAACATTTCGAGAGGATAAATTACATTTTCCAATACACTTAGCGAATCAAAAAGCGCAGATCCTTGAAAAAGCATTCCTACTTCGCGCCTCAATAGCCGAATGTCATTCATTTTCATGTCAGGTAAGTTTCTACCATCATATTCAATTCTACCCTTGTCTATTCTATGCAGCCCAATAATACTTTTCATTAAAACGGTTTTTCCCGAACCACTAGCACCAATAATCATATTGGTTTTTCCAGTTTCAAATAAAACAGATACGTTCTTAAGCACCTGATTTCCATCAAAAGATTTGTCTATGTTTTTAACTTCTATCATAAAAAAATAGGGGTTGTAGGGTAGGAGAGTAGATAGCTATAATAATTATTGATAATGGTAGGCCAAAAAAGTCAGGTTGCTAATTCAACATTAAATTAGTAATAAGCAAGTTGAAGAATAGGATTAGAATACTTCCATTTACAACTGCATTTGTGCTTGCTCGTCCTACATCGAGGGCTCCACCGTATGCGTAATATCCATAGAAAGCAGCTACTGACGAAATAATAAAAGCAAAAGCCAACGACTTTACAATGGAATAAAACACATAATATGGTATAAACGCATATTGAATTCCCAATAAATAGTCGGCTGTTGTTATAATATCTGTAAATACACCTACCAAATACCCTCCAATTAAGCCAACGGCCATACTAAATATAACCAAGAAAGGCATCATTACTACAAAAGCTGAGATTTTGGGTAAAATAAGATAATTTGCCGAATTTACACCCATAATTTCAAGGGCGTCAATTTGTTCAGTAATCCGCATTGTTCCAATTTCAGATGATATGTTGGAACCTACTTTCCCTGCAAGTATTAAGCACATAATAGTAGAGGAGAACTCAAGCAATAAAGTATCTCGTGTAACTAGGCCAGTACTGTAGCTCGGTAATAGTGGGTTTTCGGTATTCAACTTGGTTTGTATAGTCATAATGGCTCCAATAAAAACCGAAATGATTACTACGATTGGTAATGACTGCAATCCGAGTTTCTCTAATTCCTTTGGAAACTGTCTGAAAAACATTCTCCATCTATCAGGCATTACAAAAACACGCTTCATTAACAGAATATATTTTCCTGTATCACTAACTAAACTCATATAGAATATTGCTAAGAGATTAAATTATTGGTTCTACTATTTTTTTGCGGTTTAAACTTAACTGTTTGTTAACGATTATCTATTTCACTAATCAATTTCAATTCTCGAAGTTCCATTATGATATTTTTAAAATTCATTCCAAATTGAAATTATAAAGAAAAGTTGTTAAGCGTCTAATTTGTATGTCAAATTTCTTACAATAGAATAACATGAACACCAAAAAGAGTTTTTTTTTTCAAACATCCTATTCTTTCCTTAATAATGGAAATGTACGAGTCAGATTATATGATTAGGCTCAAACTTTTGCGTTAAAGAATATTTTCAATTGTATAGTATTTTTAATGTAACCTAAACGATTTGGATTAAAGGCACAGCTCCATTCTAAATATACAAAAATTCAATTTATTTCATGTTGCAAATATAGCATTTTTTTATTGTCTAAAAAAATGTTTTGTTACTTTTAGACTTTATGAAAAACAAGTACTTACATCGCAAAATTAGAAAACATAGATTTTATTTTTGCAATTAAAATAATACTTTCAAATGTAATTCATTTAAAATGACCCTACAGTAGCTGCGTTGAAATAAAAATAGTTTAGTTTTTTGCTAAAAAAAACCATAAGCCAAAAACTTATGGTTTTTTTTTGATAATAATAAAATTAATAGGATACACGCTGTTGAGCTGCATAACTGATTTTTAATGCATAGGCTCTACGTAAAGCCTGTTTAATATCAGTTATAACACCCATGCGGGTATCTTTGTCTGCTTTGATAGAGATAGTCAATAAATTTTGATCCCCTTCCTTCATTGCACTACGCTCACTTACTACGTATTTTTCCAATTCAGAAATGTCAGCAAAAGCATCACTTAGTTGAATACGAGTTTCAGATCCAAATACTTTTTTAAATTCTGCAGTTGGCTTACCTACATATACGTATCTTACCATAGATTTATTCTCCAATTTTTGAAGTTCTGTGGCTTCTGGAGGTGTTACTTTCACTTTATAAGTTACTTCTTTCATTGAAGTAACAGCCATAAAGAAAAACAATAACATGAAAATAATATCCGGCAATGAAGACGTACTTAATGCAGGAGCTTCTCTTTTTTCGTCTTTTCTAATTCGCGCCATCTTTTATCCCTCCATAGTTTTTAGGTTCTGCTTCAGATATTTTTTGTGGATATACCGATTGTACGGCTTTTTGTTGATCTTCTGTTAAATCAGAATACAATTTGCCAAATCGTTCTTTCGAAAATTCATTTCTAAGTTCGTTGTAAGCAGCTACTAATTCATTTTGTACTTCAATATATGCTTGATACTGAGTGTCCACATCATTTTGAAGTGAAATAACGTGATCTTTTGTAATCTCTATATTGCCAATCAAATCAATTTCCACTGTTACCTTTTCAGGCAAATTAGGATCATTTGATGAATTTGATATAAATTCCTTTGCTTTATCTTTTAACTGTCTTACGTTAATTTCCTGGCCTTGAACCATCAATTGATTTAAGCTATTCACCTTCACAATAAAGATATTTCTTTTTTTGATATCTATATCTGTTGGCTTTTGATTTGGCTGCAAAGGCGGTGGTAATCGCCTTGACAAACCAGTGCTAACATTCATTGAAGTAGTTACAAGAAAAAAAATCAAGAGCAAAAATGAGATGTCTGCCATAGAACTCGAATTTATCTCACTTATTTTTCTTTTTTTTCTTGCCATGATATTTTTTTCTTTTTTTTTAGCTAACAAAAAGTCCAAACGATTAACTTTTTATTTTAACTTTATGTATATGCGAGCACCAATAATGGTAAGTCCAATCGCACCAAATAAAGCGTAAATTGCGTAAATCATCATGTCAGAGAATTGCGCCCAAAATCCTTCGTTTTCTGTCCCTTCATATCCAATAATTGACATCTTTTCACCTGTTCCCAAGTTCCATGCAACAACAAATATTAGCACAAATAATGCTATTGGAATAAGTGATTTTATTGCTGATATTGGGCTGCTTATCAAGCTCTTTACATATCCCATAAGAGCCATAAATAGCGTAATAAATAAAGTCAAAGCCATTAATGAATAAGACCAGTAAAGCAGTGCATCTGTAAATATTGGCACAGTTAGCGATTCCCCAGCAAAATCAATTGGATCACCATTACCACCCACATAAATAAGCGTAACCAATACAATGGAAATAGCAACCAGTAACAATGCTGAGATACCAGGAATCTTTTCTATTATTTTTGTCATAACTTAAAATGCTATATGGAATTATTTTTCCCGTGTTTCACAATAACATCAAGCAATGAAATTGAAGAGTCTTCCATATCATTTGTCATTCCCTCAACCATGGTAAGAATATAGTTGTAAAATACTTGTAGAATCATAGCCACCACAAGTCCAAAAACAGTTGTCAAAAGTGCTACTTTGATACCACTAGCTACAACAGTAGCTGATATATCACCTACTTGTTGAATTTTATCAAATGCTTGAATCATACCAACTACCGTTCCGAGGAATCCTAAACTTGGAGACAAAGCAATAAACAAAGTAATCCAACTCAGGTTTTTTTCCAAAAGACCTAATTGAACTCCACCATAGGAAACAACAGTTTTTTCTACTACGTCAATTCCTTCATCGAAACGGGACAAACCCTGGTAAAAGATTGATGCTACTGGGCCACGAGTATCGCGACACACATCCATTGCAGCATTTACTCCGCCTTTACTCCAAGCTTCGTCAATGTTTATTAAAAGTTTTTTTGTGTTCGTTGAAGATAGACTTAAATAAATAATCCGTTCTATACACAAAGCTAAACCAACAATTAAACAAAGGGCAATTGGAGCCATCCATCCAGCACCACCTTCAATAAACTTTTGTTTCAAACCTTTATGCATTCCGCCTTCTTGGGCTGGTGCTGCTGCTTGAGTTTCCTCAGTAGCCTGAGTTGAATCCGCAGCTACTGGAACAGATTCTGCAGGTGAGTTTTTTGCAGCAACCTGTTCTGTTTTAGTTGTAGCATCTTGCGCTACAACATTCACAGGGTTTCCTAAGATGAAAATTGCTACGATTGCTAAGATTGCAAATCCTTTTTTCATTTTTTTTTTGTTTAGATTTCTAAATGTTTATTTTATTTAATCGGTTAATAATAAACACTTTGCGGAGAGGAAGGGATTCGAACCCCCGGTACCCTTTTGGAGTACATACGCTTTCCAAGCGTACCTCTTCAGCCACTCGAGCACCTCTCCATATATTTATTTTCTCTTGCAAATCAAATAATTTAAAAATAAAAAAATAGACTTGATATTCAGGCTATCACAACTTGTTTTTAAATGTATTTTTGGCATTTTTAGAAGTTTCGGCTATTGTTTGAACTAAACTAAGGCCTAAAATAACCGAAATTTGTTCACAAATATAGTATAAATAGCTACTTTCATTACGTTTTCCTCTGTATGGAACTGGTGTTAAGTAGGGAGAATCAGTTTCTAAGAGAATATTTTCCAATCCTATACCTAAAATTACACCTGCTAATTGAGAATTCTTAAAAGTGACAATTCCATTTATTCCAAACTTGAATCCACCATAGGATAAAATCTCTTTTGCCTCTTCAATTGTTCCAACAAAACTATGAAAAACGCCTGTTAGTCCCTTATTTTTATAGGGTGCCATCGCATCCATTATTTCCCTAAATGAATTACGAACATGAATAATCACTGGTAATTTATATTCCAATGCCCATTCTATTTGTTGCTGAAATGCTTTTATTTGTTGATATAGATATGTTTTATCCCAATATAAATCAATTCCGATTTCACCAATCGCTATCCAATTTCTTCTTTTTAATTCGGTTTCAATCAATTTTAGCTCGATTTCGAAATTCTCTTTTACGCTTGTAGGATGTAAACCAATGGCAGCATGGCAATAATCTGGATATTCCGCCTCCAATACCAGCATTCTAGGCAAAGAAGCACTATCTACATTAGGCAAAATAATATGCTCAATGCCTGCATCTTTTGCCCGCTGAATAACTTGGGCTCGGTCTGCGTCAAATTCTTCCGAATATATATGTGAATGAGTATCAATCAAGGCATTTACTATTTAATCATTTACTATTTACAAAAACCATCAAACTCTCAAACTCTCAAATTTTCAAATTTTCAAATTTTCAAATTTTCAAATTTTCAAATCTTCAAACTTTATTTTTATTCCCACTCTATAGTTGCAGGTGGTTTGGAGCTAATGTCATACACTACTCTGTTAACACCTTTCACCTTGTTGATAATTTCGTTGGACATTTTAGCCAAAAACTCATAAGGAAGTTGTGCCCAATCAGCCGTCATGGCATCTGTGGAAGTTACTGCTCTTAATGCAACAGCATTTTCGTAAGTACGCTCATCGCCCATTACGCCTACTGATTGTACTGGAAGCAGGATAACACCCGCTTGCCAAACTTTATCATATAAATTCCATTCGCGAAGCCCATTGATAAAAATATCGTCGGCATCTTGCAAGATTTGAACTTTTTCCGGCGTTATATCACCCAATATTCGTACAGCCAATCCTGGTCCTGGAAATGGTTGACGTTTAATAAGATGGTGCATCATTCCTAATTGCGATCCTACACGGCGCACTTCATCTTTAAAAAGCAAACGAAGTGGTTCGCATAGTTTCAAATGCATTTTTTCTGGCAAACCGCCCACATTGTGGTGCGACTTTATCACTGTTCCAGTAATGGATAGCGATTCAATAATATCGGGATAAATGGTGCCTTGCGCCAACCATTTCACGTCTTGAATTTTGTGTGCTTCTTCGTCGAAAATGTCAATAAATCCACTTCCAATAATTTTACGTTTTTGTTCTGGATCTGAAATGCCTTCCAGCGCTTTGAAAAAACGCTCTTTTACGTTTACACCAATCACGTTCAAGCCCAAATGTTCGTAATCCTTCATCACGTTTTCAAACTCGTTTTTGCGAAGTAAGCCGTGATCTACAAAGATACAAGTCAGGTTTTTGCCAATGGCTTTGTTCAATAAAACCGCAGCAACTGAAGAATCTACACCTCCCGAAAGACCGAGAACTACTTTATCATTGCCCAATTGTTTTTTTAATTCGGCAACAGTTGACTCAACAAACGAAGCTGGCGACCAGTTTTTGGTACAACCACAAATATTCAAAAAGTTTTCGAGCAATAAAGTTCCGTCGAGCGTATGAAATACTTCTGGATGAAATTGTACGCCCCAAGTTTTTTCACCTTCCACTTTATATGCGGCTAATTCTACATCGTCGGTACTGGCAATTTTTATAAAATTTTGGGGAATAACAGTTATGCTATCGCCATGCGACATCCAAATTTGCGAACCCGATTTCATACCCTTAAGTAAGTCATCGCCATCATCAATTGAGCTTATATTGGCACGACCATATTCACGCGTTCCAGCCGATTCCACATTTCCACCCGACGTATATGCCATGTATTGAGCACCATAGCAAATTCCCAATACCGGAAACTTACCTCGAATTTGGCTCAAATCTGCCTTAAAACCTTCTGGATCATATACAGAATAGGGACTACCCGAAAGAATTACACCTTTGATATTTTCAGTATTTTCAGGGAATTTGTTGTAGGGAACAATTTCGCAGTATTCGTTCAATTCGCGTAATCGGCGACCAATTAATTGTGTGGTTTGTGAACCAAAATCGAGGATGATTATTTTTTCCAA
>JAIFKQ010000116.1 GCA_020049515.1 Paludibacter sp.
GTATTTGCAAAATGGTTGTCGAACAAGCTAATCAAGGTCACAGAAAAAAGTATTGTTTGCAACGAAATGGCAGTAAGGTCTATTCGAAAATCAATCTCTCTATTGTCTGATAATAGATTTAGTAATGTAAGAACTGCTAAAATAAAATATGAAATTGCAAGGAAACGAAGAGATATGCGGTAGTTATTAAGACCTGCATTACGCGGTAAAGGAACAGCTAAAAAAACCAGTGACAAAATAACGCTCACTACAATTAAAACAACATTGTTAATCAAAAATATATAATTATCCATGCGGTAAAAAATAAAATATCTTCTTTAATAAATAACACTTATTACTGTAAAGTATGCTCACACTATCTATATTGTATTATCGTAGCGTTTGCATTAATTGACGTAGAAAAGTGAACGCTTCTAGGTCAGCCATTTTACAAACTCTACTCATACGGTATTCTATTTTGGTTTCATTGAGGCAAAAGTAATCCTTTTTGTTGAATAATTGACATATAAAAAGAAAGTTACTTCCCCGAGAGTAATTCTACAGGCTATAACCAATTATTGGTAGTTTGCTCCCTTAAAAAAATTAATACTCCAAAAACAACTAAGGCATCTCTATTATGTGCCTTAATTGGCTTAATTGCGTTGAGTAACTTTGAGGATTATAAAAAAAAACAGGCCGATACAATTTATTTGTATCGGCCTGTTTTTTTTAGCTAGAGAACATTTTTTTACTGTAACCCAATGGGCTATAGTAAAACTATTTACTTGTTTCTAGCAGAGAATCTATTCAATTTAGTAAACAGCATGAAACAACACAGACCATTTCTATAAATATATATAAACAACTTACAACCAAGAATTTTTAATTATGAATTATTAATTATTAATTATTAATTACTTATTGTCCCTGTACCAAATAATTGACTACCGAGAATGTTTGATTCGCAGCGGTATAATTATACCATACCAAATTCCAATTGAATTTTTTAATATCAGATGGGGCACTCGCATTTAGACCAGGAACATATCCACCTACTTTTGTAGATTTTCCAATGGTTGTAGTGTTTGTATTGGTATTATTAAACCCATAACCAGCGCCTAATTTAGCTGATCCAACAGTCAATATAAGTTCTGCTTCTACAGAAATAGAAAGAGCAGTGCTTTTTGACTGTTCTTCGGATATTTCTATTTCCTGCGAAACGCCTCCCGTGTTTCCAACTCCGGTAAAGCCACTTCCTGTATATAAAAAGCTGGCACCTGCGCCGAGGTTAGATAACCCGGCAGTGCTAGTAGGATAAGTGAGCGGTAAGCCAACCGTGTGCCTCAATATAGTTGAATCAATAACAGGCGCATTTTGTCCTTCGGTGTATTGATTATAACTATCTACAGTTATCAACTGCGTAATTTGTTTCCGTGGAAAAGAAATCATCATTTCAGTTCCTTCTTGTTCGGGATTATCGCTTTTTAGAATTTTATAGAAATAAGCATCATAAGGAGTTGACGATACCACCACTGCATCATCATTGCCCGATTGGTATGAAATAGATCTTGTAACAGTATTTTGGGTAGAAAATGCGGATGAAAATCCAGCCGAAACCTTAGCTGTAAACTCCACCCCTCCCAGCTTTGTACCTATTACCGGCATGTGAATTTCTTGTTCATATCCCATAATCAACGAAGCCGTATTTGTCATTTCGGTTGCAGAGCCAGAGCCAGTAGAAGAGGATGTTCCCCAATAGGTGGAAATAAGATTACCACCAGTGAACCATTCAGGATAATAAGGAGCAGCGGCAAGTACTGCATTCACCCGTGGAGAGGTAAGCATATATTCATGACGCTGAAATTCCAATATTTTGCCGGTATGACTGGTATTTACGCCCGCTATTACAGGGAATGATAGAAGGGGATTCATATTTGTATAGTTAGCCCTGAAAATACTCGGACTGCTAACGGTAACTACCGAATTACTACTATTTAAATACATATAGTTGAGATATAAGTTGCCATCAATTGCCCATCTCCATTCAAAGTAAAAAGCATTTTCATTATATAAATATTTATACCAGGTAGTATGAATATAACACACTTCCTCTATACCGGCAATGTCCTTATCGAAATTACCTGCTACCATTTGATCACCAAGCACTTGATAATCATGTCCCCCACCAATCATCGCATTACCCCCCGCTGCAAATTCCAGCTTGTCTCCAGAGTTTATATACACCACACTGTTGCTGGAAACTATATAATAAGGCACAGCTACTCCTTTTAGGCGTGCTAATATAATAGAACCTGTCATAAAACCATTATCTGCCACCTGAAATAAAGGTGCAAGAGCAGTAAATGATTTATTGGAATATTGTAAATAACTAACATACTGCAAATGGTTGTTAGCTGTAAGATGAAAAACAATTTCATCCACGCCATCTCCATTAATATCACCGACAGCAAAACTCACCGCTTTGATTACAGCATTAGTTGGATTAACAGTAGCCCCAGTTGGATTGATATCTTGCATCAAATGAAGATTTAAATCTGTAGTATTAAGATTGCCATTTAAAAAAACATGCATTTTAGGCACCGTGACACTCCAATTTGAAGATGTTGAAACTAAGATGTCATTCTTTCCGTTTTTATCAATATCTGTAACCGCAAAACAGAGGTAAAATGCTTGATTGGCATTCGCCAAGTTGTGGTCGGATGTAAAACTTTTTTCTGAAATTTTTACGAATGTTTTACCATCGTATATACGCAGCTTATCGTGTACGCCGATTAAGATATCAGGTGTACCATCATTATTCACATCTCCGGTTTTTAGATTAAATTCATGCTGGCTGAATTCAACAATACGACCTTGTCCATAATTCCCCAATCCATTATATGCTGCATTTGCATCGCCACCAAAATCGGGCATCGTAAAGTAATCCGGCAAAACAACAGTTTGATGCGCATAGTTACTCAGCGAATCACCTATTATGTGTAATGTAACTTTGTGATTGCCTTTACTAAGTCCTTGTACGCTGTCATTCCACACTGCAATAATTGTGTTATCATGTCCATTGTCATTCAGTTGTGTAGTCATCTTTTTTAGATTCAACCACCATTTAACACCTCCCGTAGTTGCAGCAGGGATATTTGGAATATTGGTCACTGCAGCATTCTTTGGGTTGTAATTTAGTTTAAATGGCGTAACATCCGTTGGAATCATAAACATTAATTCCTTGTCACCAGGCATCAGAAAAGCTTTTTTAGGAATTGGCAATGTATCCAGTGAAACAACAGGTGGTTGAGGGTCTGCGGCTGGACCAAAAATAGCTTTCATCATCCCCACCCTACTGTCTTTGGGTACAAAAACGCAACGAATGGATAAACCATCGTTCTTTTTGTTTTTGTTGTCTGTTTTGATAGTTGCATTGTTATTGGATAGCAAAGAACTATAAGCATTGTCGGCATCCACTTTTGTGGAAGTCCAGTAAGCAGCTGCAGTTCCACTTGCCGAAAAGCCTGTAGATGTACGGTATCCAGAAGCCAAAGAATTAAATCCAGTTTCATTGGTAGCGCCAGTATTGGGTGTGCTCCAGTAAGTAGTACCTTTGGCTTTTAATTTTGCTCCTGCAATATCCGATCCGCCTAAGTATTTAGCAAGTTCGATAAATTCAGCATCAGACGGGAGTCTCCAACCGAGGGGAACGATAGGTGCAACTGCTGCGCCATAAGTATAAAGTGCCCCAAATATATTGCCATTGGCAGCGGCATCATTCGAATAACAATACGATTCGCTGGCTGAGGTTAAGGCATTCCAATTCAACTGTGAATTTATATAATTTAACGATGCTCCACTGTTATATTTTGTTGTTTTCAGGTTTGTAGCCATCCAATACAAGGGTCCTACTTTAATGGCTGAGTATGTATTATTGTCAGCATCAATACAATTAATCAGAAAAAAATCAACGTTTTTACTGGCTATTGTTTTAGCCAAAATGATGGTGCTGGCATTACCGGAAGTCCCTGTAAATTGCAGAACATCCCCAACGGCATATTTTAGTGCTTTCCTACTGGCACCCGAAGTAATTTTTTGGAGTACAGCTTTAGGATTGTTTATTTGATTGGTAGATTCTCCACTAATTTGTTTGATTAATCCATTCGAATTAAAGACGTTACTTGAACTGAATAGTTTTTGAACTCCTTTTACATTTTTACCGTTTACCGATACAAGGTACAAGCCACTCATCAAAACAGGCATTTCAAATTTATACGATCCGCTTTGTAAATACGAAGACGAGCTACTAATCATTTTTCCCGCAATATCACAAATGGAAATAGTGGTGTTACCCGTTTCAGGGAGGTTGAAAGCAAGAGTTGAAGTTCCCTCTGCTGGATTAGGATAAATTGACAGCCGGGAAACATCAGTAGTATTCACTTCATTTATCCCAGTAATGGTACCTGAAGCATTGAGTTCCAACTCTTCGGATCCATCTAGCAGAATTGAGGTTCCCGAAGTGATGTTTTCTACCAACACTTTCTCTAAAGTAGTAGAAGCTCCACTGGCGCTAAATGTCAAGTTGTACTCCTGTGCATGCGCACCCATGTTGAAAAGAAAAAAAGAACACAACAGGAATAAAATCGTCCTGTTGATTTTGAATTTAGTAATAGTCATACTTTTTTTTATTAGTTTTTGAATTGAGTCTTGAATTGAGTGCAAAAGTAGGTGAAAAAGAATAATGCCCATTTACCCCTCCGTACAAAGCACTGTACGGAGAGATAAATAGGCATTATTCTTTAAAATCAGATTGGGTAGCTGTAACTGCAGGCAATTTTAAGTCCGTTGGCCGTAACGTAAGTATTTTTGTTCGGCATAGTGCTTTTCGCTCTGTGAGGTGACAACAAGGCTTCCGAGCGAAACATCGGCAGGTATCACCCACACCCGATACTCATAAATAGAAACACCCCAGCGGGCATTTCGTGCCGATGGGGTGTTCCTGTATTCTAAACGGTATAAATTACTGCACAATCACCTTAAAGAACCGTTGACCTTCCGCTCCCGAAGCATGCAGGATATAAATTCCTTTGCTGAAAGCGCTTACATCCAGTACGGTATTTGGACTCTGAATTTTCGTGATTTTCAAAACCTTCCCTTCGAGGTTGAGCACTTTCAAGGTGTAGCCGTTCAGACCCACCACATTAATTTTTTCGGTGGCAATTGTTGGATAAATATATGCTGTGGCTTGTTCATTATTCGGCAATGCAGATAAAGAAGCCACTGGTGTAACGTCTTCTCTCTGGAGACCCACGCGGATTTCATCCAGCGTACAAATAGAGGCAACGGTGCTTGCTAAACTTGTAGTTGTACCGAAACGCCCAAAGTTACCTACCATATTTTTATAAACGGCATTGGCCGCGGGAAGTGTTCCTTCTAAGCTAGGATTCACCCACAGCTCTACTTTGTCATCCCGCGAAGCTGTTCCTACAGTTCCATACGTTACTTTGCAAAGCAGCAAAGCAGTGCTGTTGGCAGTTGCATTCACACCGCCTATTTGGTTGAGTGTAGAATCGATGATACACCATTGTTGGTTTTTCAATCCAATATTGAAATTGTTTTTATTGCCAAGCGTTTTGAAAATAAAACGAACCTCTTTGGAGATGTCAGACACATTGATCAACAGACTAAACCACAGTTCTGTGCCATTCACCCCAAAGTCGGTGCTGGCAGTGCGATAGCTTCCAAACGGATCGGCTGATAGGTTGCTGTATAGATAGATAGCTCGGGATAATATCCCATTTTCCAGCGTCAGTGAATTGGCACTGGTATGCAATGCTTTGCTTTGAGCGTCGGTATATTGAAGACTGCCTGCGAGTGCTGCACTTTTTGCACCCCAATTGCCTCTGAGCCCATTGCCGGTAATTTCAAAATTGCTGTTCGGGTAGCCAAAACCACTTGCTTAAGGTTCCGGCAGTGTAATCGAACGATTCACCTACAATAAGGGCCGCATTACCTGTTTTTACGGTTACTGGTGTGCTCTCGGCGAAGTTGCCCGTACCATCAATGGCCTTTACTTTCAATTCGTATGAAGTGTTGGCCGACAATGCACTAATATTCAGGGTGGTGTCGGGGAACATAACAATACCTTTTGAAGTGCCATTGAGGAATACTTCATACTTGGCAACAAAATTATTGTCGGTAGCATTGTTCCAAACCGTTTTGAATCCGGTTAAGGTTATGTCGGTAACGGTAATGTTGGTAGGTGCTGTAGGTTTCACCGTATCAATTGTGCCCGTGTTAACATTGAGCGTGGCGGCATCGGAAGTATTGCCCCGGTAATCCACCGCTTTTACCGTAAAGAGATAGGAAGAGGAAGCAGTCAGCCCTTTTATATTATAATACAGATTTTCGGTGTAGCCAACAAAAACCCCCGCTTTGTAAATATAGTAAGCTGTCACGCCTACATTATCGGTAGAGGCCTCCCATTTAAGTTTGAAATTATCGGACAATAGGTTGAGCGCCACTAAATTTAGAGGT